>JAUVYX010000003.1 GCA_030602865.1 Dehalococcoidia bacterium
TAAAAGGGCATATATCATTGTGGGTGATAAACATCGCTTCTTTCCACGGCGTGAACTGGAATCGCTGAGATATAGTATCGAGGATACTTATACTGGACTCTACCAGCAGATTCGAAAGTACCTGGGAAGGCAGGGAGGGACTCGTTACAAGCCGAATCCTGGAAGTGAAATAACTTATGCCCGCTATGGCCTCTTTAATTATGTTCTCCCTGAAAAGCGGAAGGTAAAACCTTATAATGAGCTTAACCGCGCTGGAATTAACCTTCGTGGACTTATTAGAGTAATGCTCTTTAAGCGATTTGAATCAAGCGTTTATGCTTTCAGGGAAAGCATACGAAGGCTGCTTATCGTTCACGAGCGTTTTCTTAAGGCACTCGATGAGGGAATTATTCCGGCAGGCGATAAGGCACAGCAGCTTCTCTATGAATCAGACCGTTATGAGGAAAGCGAATTGATGGATCAGCTTTCGGCGATGTCCGGGCGCTATGATATTAATGATTTTGATGCTGACAGACTGAGGGCGCATATCGAAGCAGACAGAGAACTGTTAAAGCATATACTGGAGATGGTGGAGCCAATAACTGCTGACAAAGATGCCAAACTACAACTGCTCTTATCCAGATTAAAGGAGTCACCACTGGATAAAGGCAAGTGCATTATTTTTACACAATATGCTGACACAGCAAAGTATCTTTATAAGAATTTGGATCCCACTGGCAAGACTGCTGATATCGAGGTTATTTATGGGGCGGACAAAAGCAAGGCAAGGATCGTCGGCAGGTTCGCTCCAAAAGCCAATCCTGAATTCATTATGCCGAAAGGCGTGAGTGAAATACGGCTGCTCATTTCGACGGATGTCCTTTCTGAGGGCTTAAATCTCCAGGATGGGGATAAATTGATTAACTACGATTTGCACTGGAATCCGGTGAAGCTGATACAGCGCATAGGTCGTATAGACAGGATTGGCTCGGAGAATGATGTTGTCTGGGCGTTTAACTTCCTGCCTGAAACTGGAATCGAGAGAAATCTTAATATCAGGGCGGTATTGCAGGCGCGCATCCAGGAGATACATGACACGATTGGCGAAGATACTGCTATCCTTGATGAGACTGAACAGCTTAATGAGGAATCCATGTATGCAATTTACCAGGGGAAGGCGGGACAGCTATCAATGTGGGAAGAGGTTACAAGGGATTTTATAGACCTTAATGAGGCTGAAGAAATGCTTCGTCGTTTAAAGGCAGAAAAACCTGAAGAATTTCAACGGATTGCACAACTAAGGGACGGAATACGGTCAGCACTTGTTTCCGAAGATAAAGGGCACTACGTTTTCTGCCAGGCCGGACGTTTTCAGCAGCTATTCCTTACTGATAGCGAAGGGAAGATTGTATCAAGGGATATCTCCACTGTGGTTAATGCTCTTAAATGCTCTGAACTCGAGGCCTCGCAGCAACTTCCTAAGGGCTACAATCAGAAAACCATGAAGGTGAAAAAACTCTTTGATGAAGAGGTAAGACATCGCAAGGCGGAGCGTTCGCATGTACTGTTGTTGACACAGGCGCAGAGATATGTGCTTCGCGAACTGCGGTTATTGTTCCAGGATGCTGATGAAAAAAGACGAAGCCAGATAAATCTGCTGGAAAATACTTTTCGTCGCTATCATTCACCAGCAGTAAACACGAAACTAAACTTCCTCAGGCGCAATGGTATAGTGGGGGAAGACCTGGTGCAGAGCCTCGCAAATATATACACTGACCATAGTCTCGTTGAGCGTAACAGTCAAAAGGATCATAGCGCTGAGACGGAAGATATACCGCGGGTGATTTGCAGCGAAGCGTTGTTGTGAGTGGATTCCTGCTACCGGCTTTCGCCGGCACAGGTTTTGCAGGAATGACAAGGGGGAAGCAGGAATGACAAACTTTAAATCCTAATTACGATACTTGCTACCTCCTCGCCTTCTCGCTGCTCAGATTGCCACGCCTTCGGCTCGCAATGACGAAGGAGAGGCAGGAGAAGGCCAAATAGAGAGCCATGTCCATCCAAATTACCACGCGTTGCTCCTCGTGACGAAAGGAGCGGTGGATAACTGCTTTCATATGAATCAAGTGAAGGAAAATAGTGCTATTATTAACAAATGCAATGACTATAATGTATATGGTGTGATAGAGTATTAGCGTGTGCTTGATATTGGATGAGATGGCAATAAGCTATAATTGTAAGGAAGGATTGAGGCGATATTTTGGAAGAAGGAAGCTCAATGACTACTAAAAAGATACTGGTTATCGAGGACAATGCGATTAACCTGCGAATGGTTAGCTATGCCCTGACGAAACAGGGCTATGAGGTCATCACGGCAACAAACGGGTTAGCAGGATTCAGGAAGATTAATGAAGAGCATCCTGACCTGGTGATACTGGACATAATGTTACCGGGGCTTGATGGCTATGATATTTGTGAGCGAGTGCGGATGAATTCCGAAACGCAGAAAATACCAATAATAATGACCTCTGGTAAAACGCTCCAGGACGATAAAGATATTGGAATGAAGCTGGGGGCAAGTGTTTACCTGACCAAGCCGGTGTCGCCCTCAGTGATGTTATCCAACGTGAAATCGTTACTGGGGGAGGAGTGAAAGCTCACCAGTTGAGGTGATTATGGATAATAGCAATAGTTATTCTTCGGGGGGAAGCCTGGAACAGGTTATCATGGAAATGGGAATGCTCAGCGCGGAACAGATGGAGCAGGTGCGAAAACTTGCTACAGAACAAAAGAAAAGCATTGAGCAAATAATTCTGCAGGAGAAGTTGTTGACTCGAAATGACCTGGTAACGGCAACCAGCGTAAAGCTCAATGTGCCGCTAGTTAATTTAAGTCGTCATAAAATTTATCCTGAGGCAATAAAGCTGGTTCCTGAACAGATGGCTCGGAGGTACAATGTCTTTCCACTGGAGGTCATCGGTAACACACTGACCGTAGCCATGGAAGATATCATCAACATTAGCGCCATAGATGAACTAGCTGCCATTTCGCAAAAGCACATAAAGACGGTTATGGCTTTGCCAGATGATATTCGACTGGCTATCAGCCGTTATTACGTGCTATCCCAGACTGGCGAGACTGGCGTAGATTGGCAGGTGGAAGAGGAGGAAGCTCGGGAGGAGGCACCTGTTGTCCCTGGGGTGAATTCACCGGCTTCACGCCAGCTTGAGAAGCTTATCCAGCAGGCGGTGCGGTCGGGAGCCTCCGATATTCATATTGTTCCACATGAGGACCGGGTGCAAATACGATATCGTATTGATGGAGTGTTACAGGATACTACGGTGCTGCCGCGACAGATGCATGCTCCTCTCATTTCCCGACTGAAGATAATCGCCGGGATGAACATTGCCGAGCAACGTAGATCGCAGGATGGACAATGCCTGGTTAAAGTGGATGAAAAGAGGGTGGATGTAAGGGTTGGCTGTGCAAGCACAATATACGGTGAAATGGCGGTGATGCGACTGCTGTCACACACTGCCTCCCTGCTGGAGCTATCGGAGCTTGGCATGAACCCTGAAATCATTGAAAAATATCGGCGAATACTTCATCTTCCCTTTGGCATAATACTGGTTGGCGGGCCTACCGGCTCCGGTAAGACAACCACTATCTATGCCTCTATCAATGAGCTTGACCGACAGCAGAACAACATCATGACAATCGAGGAACCTGTTGAATATCGGTTAGAAGGTATTAACCAGTTTCCTGTGATTGCAAAAGCCGATGTCGGTTTCGCCAGTAGCCTGAAGGCATTCATGCGCATGGATCCTGATATTATCCTGGTGGGGGAGATACGGGATGGAGAGACGGCTCGTATTGCCACGCAGGCAGCACTCACCGGGCACCTGGTTCTTTCCACCATCCATGCAAACGATGCGGTAGGGGTGGTGTTTCGGATGATAGACCTGGGTGTCGAACCATTTTTACTTAATTCAGTAATGGCTGCGTCGATTTCGCAGCGGATGGCGAGGCGAATCTGCCCCAGTTGCCGAACTATCTATAAGCCATCGGAGGAAGAGCTGGCATTTTATAGCGAGGAAATTGGAGAACTACCGGAACACTTTTATCGCGGTCGCGGTTGCTCATTATGCAGTGGGGCTGGTTACGTAGGGAGGATTGGCATATTTGAACTGCTTACTCCCTCAGAGGAGATAAAACGGATGGTGAGGAGCAATACCACAGCATCGCAGGTGCATGCGCAAGCTGTTAAGGAGGGCATGGTAACCATGCGTTATGATGGGATGATGAAGGTTAAAGCAGGATTGACCACGATTTCAGAGATTCTCCGTACTACCTATACTGTAGCCAGCTAGGTAATTGGGCTTCATTTATTGCACCGTTCATGCTGTCGATTTTCTGTGATCCTTGGCCCATTATGTGTTTCCTGCGGAAGCAGGAAAAGTAGGAATCTATCCTTGTTCATGATATAGAACCGTGGCTTTCTATTTGCAGTGAAAAGATATGGAGAGGGTGGATGCCCGCTTTAGCGGGTATGACAGGGGAGGAAGTCTATTCTAATTGAAAAATGAGCCTGGAAAATTGACTGTCCAGCTTTGTTAGCTTAAAATTACGACCTATAAAAAATGTTTGAGAAAAAGTATCCCGTATTTAAGTGTTTCAAAAAGAACCGGAAAGGCTACACTCTGCTTGAGCTGCTGGTGGTTGTTGCCATCCTGGGCGTGATTGCCGCAGTCGCTGTGCCAAATATAGTTAAATTTATGGATAACGGAGAGACTGATGCTGCTGCGGCCGAACTACATAATGTCCAGGTTGCTGCCAGTGCGGCAGTCTATGAAGGTGATGGTGAATGCGAGACTATTGACGAATATGCGCAGATTTTAAGCACTAACGGAAATGGCAGCAAGGTAGGTGATTACCTGGTAAATGATACCAACTGGAAATATATGGTCACCTCTATTGGTGTAGTTGCACAGGGTGATAAAGTATAGGAATCATAACAGGTTATCTTTTATAGGTACTCTTTTGCATAGGGATTACATATAAAGAACACGTCATTGCGAAGGTCTGAAAGGCCTGCGGCAATCTGGGTGGCGAAGCGGGATGGGCATGGTTTACTCACCTGATTATCCCCACAAAACACCGTACCTCCCAGATTGCTTCGTCGCTTCCGCTTCTCGCAAAGACAAAAAAAGAGTGCTCCTCGCAGTGACAAAAGAATGTTGTCATTCCTGCGAAACCTGTGCCTGCGAAAGCAGGTAGCAGGAATCTACCCGGGTATTCGCTACTGCGAATGCATTCCCTGCACCACCAGGGATGACATTACTCTAAACTGGATACTACTGTAAAAGTTAACACAGCGCCTTAAATTGAACCTGATGGTGGATACCCGCTTTCGCGGGTATGACATAGAAAAAGTCGGGTATGACATGGTTGGGAATTGTCATTCCTCCCTGCCTCTTGACATATCAATAAGCGTGAAATATACTAAAGATATGCTATTTCTATACTTGCTGATTTGGCAATATAGTTTTCAGTACACTCGGAGACATCATAGTGGCAGCAGGAGGTATTAAAGATGATTGGTAGTTCAGTTAGTTCAGGGACAGCTTTTAATCCGGGGCAATTGGCCCGCATGGATACTACCAGGCTATCAGCCTATAAGGCTAACCTCGATTTCTACCAGGGCACGCAATGGCTTTCCCAGAGCAGGAACAGGCAGCTGGTCTTCAATTATGTTAAAGCCTCCGTGGATAAAATCACCAGTTATCTCATGTCTGGTCTTAATTTCGCCTGTTATGCAGGCGATAATAGCGAACAGTCGAGAGAAAAAGTCAGGCAGGCAGAGCAACTGCTTAAAAATGTTTACGTGGAGAATAACCTGCAGCAGCTCGACTGGGAGACGGAGGTGGATTGCGCGGTCCTCGGCGACGCATGCTACAAAGTTACCTGGGATTCAGGAGTGAAAAGAATCAGGGTCAGCTCTCCCGATGTATCGGGGATATATGCCTGGTGGATTGGCGATGACGTCTCCCGCGTGTGGCGGGTAGCTTCACGATATGAACTTACTGACGAAGAGATACAAATGCTCTATGGTCTGCCTATTCCCAAAAAGAAAGCGTATATCACCGAACTGTGGACCGCTGAAGTCTTTCAGCTATATCTCGATAATGACATAATCCAAACAAAACCAAATCCCTATGGCTTCATTCCATTCCTTATCTTTCCGAATCTCCGGGAGCCAAAGAAATTCTGGGGAAGCTCCGATATTCCCCCGCTTATCGAGCCGCAGCGAGAGTTGAATCGTGCTATGTCTCAGCTCTCCCGGATACTGGAGCTTTCTGGAAATCCGATAGCAGTCCTGGAGAATGTCGATTCTTCAGATGATATAAAGGTTCAACCGGGTGCGCTGTGGACGCTGCCATCCGATGCGAAAGCATACCTCCTCGATCTGCTCCAGGGCGGTGGCATACGGCTTCATATCGACTATATCGATACCATCTACCGCACCCTGCACGATATTTCAGAGTTGCCCAGAGCTGCCTATGGTGGAACAAACCAGGAGCTGTCAGGCTCAGCGCTTCAAATAGAGCTTGGCAGCATGGTCCAAAAGGTTACCCGCAAGAGGACCATCAGGACGAATATCTACCATCAGCGCAGCGAGCTAATCTTCAAACTTGCTGCCCTTTACATGGGGCAGGATTATAGTGACATCTCCCATCGTGTTATCTGGGGATCTATTCTCCCTCAAGATACAACCAGGCAGGCTCAGAACGAGCAATTAATGGTGCAGGCAGGTGTGCATAGCCGCAGAACGGCCATGGACGAGATAGGGATCCAGGACCCCGATGAGGAATTCAACCGGTGGCTGGAGGAACGGAAGAGGATACTGGAAATGAACAGAGAGTTCCGGGCTGCTTCAACCCGCGGCGGAGCGAGAGAGAGAGCGATTGCCGCTGAGATGGAAGTACCCGAGTAAATAACTCAGGAGGTTTTTATGCCCGAAGAAATAAAAGAAACCAAGGAAAAGGAAACCATAGTCGAGAGCAACGGCTCCATGACAGCCGGGGAGCAGGCCGATATGAAGGCCCAGCTCGAGGAGGAGAAGCAGGCGCATACCAGGTTTGAGGAGGATATTGTCTCTAAAGATGCGCGTATCACCGCCCTCGAGGCGGATGTCTCAGCCAGGGATGCCGAGCTGGCCACGGCGAAGGAGGCGACGGACAAGAGCGCTGCGGTGATCACCGAGCTACAGGAGCAATCATCGGCTGCCCTGAAGAAATACAAAGAGGCGCTTATCGCAGGCCATCCCGATATCCCCGAGGCGCTGATCAGCGGCGATTCCTTCCAGACGCTCTTCGACTCTGTGGAGAAGGGAAAGACGGTGGTGGAGGCAGTCAGTGAGAAGCTCAAGGCGGCCGCTGCTAACATCGCCATCCCTACAGGCTCCCCTGTGAGAGGCGAAATAACCCTTAACGGCCTGTCTGCCAGGGAGAAAATCGCTGCAGGAATAAAACCCAAATAAAAGAAAATATGAAATCCTGAACTCTAAACACTAAACATTATTGTCATTCCTGCGGAAGCAGGAATCTACCAGGGGAAATGGAGGAGCGGAGGTAGCATGTTTAGGTTTTAGAAATTCGAATTTAGGATTTCTCCGAAGGAGTAAACAATGTCAATGACTTTAGTTGAAGCAGAAAAACTGTCAAACGATGTCCTGCTGCAGGGCGTCATCGAGACCATCGTCAAGGATAGCCCTATCCTGCAATTCCTTCCCTTTATCCAGATTGTAGGTAACGGCCTGACCTACACCAGGGAGAACGCCCTGCCCACCGTCGACTTCTATGATGTCGGCGATACCTGGGTCGAGTCTACACCCACCTTCACCAAGCCTACCGCTACACTGAAAATCATGGGCGGAGATGCCGATGTCGATAACTACCTCAAGGCCACCCGCAGCAATATCAACGACCTGGAGGCAGCCGTTATCGAACAGAAGGCCAAGGCGCTGCGCCATGAGTTCGAGAACCAGTTCCTCTATGGTAATGCCACCACCAGCCCCAAACAGTTCGATGGCATTATCAAGCTCATCGATACCGCCTCGGCCTCTGGCCAGGTGATCGCCATGGCAGCAGCTGGAGCTACTCTTACCCTAACCAAGATTGATCAGCTCATCGATGCCATCAAGGGCGGCAAACCCGATATTCTGCTGATGAGCAGGCGCAGCCGTCGCAAGCTGCAGTCCCTCGCCAGGGCAGCCGGTAACAATCTTGAGGTTGGCCAGGGTATGCTGGGAGAGTTTGTGCAGCTCTACAACGGCATCCCTGTCGCTGTTAGTGACTGGGTCCTGGATACCCACACCGTGGCAGCCAGCGTGGAGGGAATCTATACAGGACAAGCCAACTCCACCATCTACGCCCTGCAGTTCGGAGAGGGCGCGCTGTGCGGTATATCCAGCCCCGAGATGATCCAGGTGGAACGCCTGGGCTCCCTGGAGACCAAGGATGCCAGCAGGACCCGCATAAAATGGTACGTTTCGCTTGCCCTCTTCGCTTCGATTAAGGCAGCGGCCCTGATCGGCGTCCAGGACTAAAGCATCCCTTTGTCATTCTGAGCGAAGAGAAGAATCTCAGTGGAATTAAATAAAGCTCTCCCCTTGTCATTGCGAGGAGCGGTAGCGAGGAATATGGTGAGTAATCATCCTCACTTTCGTCATTGCGAGGAGCGGTAGCGACGTGGCAATCTGGGTGGGGAAGAGGCAAGGAGGCAATCCCTCTCTTGTCATTCCTGCGAAAGCAGGAATCTACCCGGGGAACTGGGGTGGAGGTGAAAGGTTTTGAAATTAGTGTTTTGAAATTGTTTAGAGGTTAGAACTTAGGATTTAGAATTTATTTTGCAAGGAGGAGACAATATGGCTTTTGTAGATAAAGGAACAAGCCGGAAGGTACTCGAAGGTATGCTTCCCATCAAAATCACCCTGGCAGGCGCTGTAGTGGCCGGTGACCCACTCATGTAGAGCACTGGCTGGAAGAAGGCTCTTAACACTTCAGGCAAGCCCGCCGTGCTTATTGCCGGAGAGGACGGAGCCTCTGGCGATGTAATCACCGCCTACGGCATGGCAATAGTTCAGTGCGCTCATACCGCAGCCAATAAGCCTGTTATGGGAGAGCAGATCGCTGTCGGCGATACCGGCCTTTATGCCCCGGATGGTACTGGACTCCAGGACATCGGTTACATAGTCGGCATCGATAGCGATGAGCTGCACAGCCAGGTTCTGGCCTGCGGCATGATTGTCGAGATTGATTTGGCCGGAACTTAATAGCCTGTCAGGACTTGCCCCCTGGCAGGTCATTTTTCACCTCCTTTTAGATGGGGAGAGGGAGTGAAGAGGGCAAAACCGCCCCTTCCCTCTCCCCCGGGAAACCACCAGGGGAAGAGGCAGCAAATGGCAGTTCAAGTAGAGAGGGAGAAGTCTAATGAAGATTGTATGTGCATGGTGTAACAAAGACATGGGAGAGAAGGATGGCAAAGGAATCGAGGGAACTTCCCACAGCATTTGCCAGGATTGCTTGGACACCATTCTATCGCAGGAGGAGCAGAGGCAGCAGGTTTAGAACATTAGTATTTTGAATTTGTTTAGGATTTAGAACTTAGAATTTAGAGTTTATTCTGTGAGGAGGAACCATGGCAACAACAATAGCAACTATCAGGACCAGGATAAGGAAGGATCTCAAGGATACTGATTCGGTCCGCTGGTCGGATGACGAGCTGGACAGGCACATCGAGCATACCGTCCTGGATATCTCCCAGGCAGTCCCCCTGCAGGCGAAGGATACCAGCCTTACTATTCCTGATCCCACATCACGTGAGATAGATATCTCCGGAGTAACCGGACTGATTTTCGTAGAAACTGTGGAGTATCCCACCGGGGAATATCCCAAGCGCTACCGAAACTTTAGGGTCTGGGGGGATACCCTGGAGCTGCTGATTGATGAAGCACCAACGGCGGCAGCCAGCCTTTATCTCTATTACGGCAAGGTGCACACTGTGGACGCTGCAGCTTCTTCCCTGCCTGGCCACCTGGAGGATCTTTGCGCTGTCGGTGCCGGCGCCTACGCCGCCCTGGAATGGGCGTCCTATACCATCAACCTGGTGAATGTCGGCGGAGACCAGACGGCCAAAGAGTACCTGGACTGGGCGCAGACAAGACTCGACTTCTACCATAAGGAGCTGAAGCGTTACGGCCGGCAGTCCAGGCTCAAGGTAAGGCAGCTCTACTCCATGAACTAGAGGGAGAATCATGAGTTATAAACTACCGGTAATTCGAAACTGCCAGGCAGTCTCTCCGCTGCGGAAGAACACCAGGCCGCAGCGCAGCCGCCTGTCATTCTGTCAATATGTCTATATGTCTATATGTCATTCCTGCGAAAGCAGGAAACTACCAGGGTATTCGCCACTATTGTCATCCTCGAGCATAGCGAAGGGGCAGCGACCGAAGGATCTATCCAGGGCGCAGCGGAGTCAGCGGTCCACCTCTATGTCATTCCTGCGAAAGCAGGAATCTACCCGGGTATTCGCCACAGGCGAATGCAGGGACACAGAAGGGGAAGAGGCAAGGAGGCAAGCCCCCCTATTACCATTCCGACGAAAGTCGGAATCCAGAAGTGGAAGGGAGGCAGCATGTTTTGAAATTAGTACTTTGAATTTGTTTAGGGTTTAGAACTTAGGATTTAGAATTTAGGTAAGTAAGGAGGAACATTAACAATGTCATTAAAAATATACGATACAAACGGAGTACTGCAGGAGTTCGACCCGGTCGATGAGGCTGTGGTTACTGCTCTTAATGCCGCCGTAATCAAGAAGGACGGTTCAGTTGCCTTTACAGGCGACCAGGCGATGGGCACTAATAAAATCACTGGGTTGAAAGACCCCGCAGCCGCAGGCGACGCTCTTCGAGCACCAGCCAGCGTAGCTGCAGGCGATATCTTCTACTGGAACGGCACAACTCTGGTGCGCCTGGCTAAAGGCACAGCAAACCAGACGTTGAAGATGAATGCCGGCGCTACCGCTCCGGAGTGGGTAACCGTATAAAGTAAGCCATGATAAATCTTGGAACCATCTATGTCATTCCTGCCTCTCCCCTTGTCATTCCTGCGAAAGCAGGAAACTACCAGGGTATTCGCCACAGGCGAATGCAGGAATCCAGCCGGGGCAAGGGAAGGGAGCAATAACTTGTTAATTCTTGGAACCATCTATGTCATTCCTGCGAAAGCAGGAATCTACCCGGGGAAGTGGCAGGGAGGCAGCAGGTTTTGAGTTTTGAATTTAGTATTTTGACCTTTTTTAGGATTTAGAGTTTGGTGTAATAACTATGCTTAGTACAGGAAAATTAAAGAGCTTTAATTCAACAGACTACCTGGCAGAGGTGCAGCTCTCAGGATCGCAGGCCGCTTACCTGGATAATATCTCTGTGGCCAGGAACATCAGCTCAGACCAGATGACTGTCGGCCGTCATGTAATTCTGTCCATCCCTGAAGACAATCCCCGGGATGCCTGCATCATCGCCGTCTGGGATGGAGCAGCAGGTGGCGGTGGCGCAGGCGGCGGTGGCGCTGGAGAAGACGGCCACGCCAGGGTATTAGCCTGGTTAGGAGTATGAAATGACATTATCTATAAAACAGTTAGCCGATGGACAGTTGCCGGCAGCCACAGGAGACCTTTACACCGTGCCCGCCAGCACTCAGGCCCTTATCAAGACTATCAAGGCGGTCAATACCAACACCACCGCTGAATCGGTCAACCTTTACCTCACGCCCTCGGGTGGCACGGCCAGGAGGATCATCCCTAAGGCCTTATCCCTGGGAGCAGGCTATCTGCTGGTTATTGACGATGAGCTTACCCTGGAAGCAGGGGATAAGCTTCAGGGCGACACTACAACCGCTGCCAAGGTCGATTACACCATATCAGGAGTAGAGGAGTCATAATGAAAGTATATGATACCGATGGAAAGCTGCAGGTCAGTGGCGGCGGAAGCGTAGACAAGCTCGACGACGTCGGCGATGTCAATGCGCCAGCACCCTCAGATGGCTATTTCGTATATTGGGACAATACAGCTGGCAAGTGGCAGTCTAAGGCCCTGGCCGAAGGCGATATTCCCGCTGCCATTGCCAGGGATGCCGAGGTTGCTGGCGGTATAGCCACCCATGCTGCCCTTGAAAGCGCCCATCACGCCAAAGACCATGCTTCCCGGCATCAGAGCGGTGGAGCCGACAATATAAAGTTGGATGACCTGGCCGCTCCCGATGATAATACTGACCTCAATGCCAGCATAACCAAACACGGCCTGTTAAAAAAGCTGGATAACGTTGCTACCAATTACCTTAACGGTCAAGGCGCCTGGACTGCTCCCTCTGGTGGCGGCGGCGGCGGAACTACAATACAGGATGCTGATGGCGATACTAAAATTCAGGTTGAAGAGTCGGCTGATGAGGATAAAATCCGCATGGATGTCCATGGCGTCGAGGCCTTCCTTATGCACGATGATGGCATACTTACCCTGGCCAAGCAGTCAGCTGCTCTTGGTTACAGAGCTACCTCTGACCAAACCATTACTAAAAATACCTGGACTAAGGTACAGCTTAACGCTGAGAGCTATGATATTCAAGGTGAGTTTGACCCCACTACAAACTACCGGTTCACTGCTAAGAAAGCTGGCCTCTATTTAGTAATTGGCAAAATATATTATGGGAGCTTTGAGGGTGGTAAAACTGCTTATATCAAGGTTAAGAAAAGTGGTGCTGACCTTCTCATGAATATCTTACAAGCCTATATTGGTAGTTATGTCCACTGGCAAGTTTCAGGTGTTGCTAGCCTGGCGGCGAACGATTACCTGGAGTTATTTACCTACCACAACTGCACAGTAAATAAGGATTTGTGTATTGGGGAGGCTAGCACATTCTTGTCAGTTTGTAAGTTAGCATGATTAATTCAGAGCGAGGAGCGAAGCGACGTGGCAATCTGGGCAGGGTGGCGGCAAGGAGGCAATCCCCCCTCTTTACCATTCCTGCCTCTCCCCTTGTCATTCCTGCGAAAGCAGGAATCTACCCGGGGAAAAGGAGGAGTGGAGGTATCAGGTTTTGAAATTAGTATTTGACTTTGTTTAGAGTTTAGAGCTTAGGATTTAGAATTTACAGTGTAAAGGAGGATTTTATGTCTGAAAGTAAACCAACAATACATAAACCGAGAGTTTCCCCTGTCATTCCTGCCACTCCCTTTGTCATTCCTGCGAAAGCAGGAATCTACCCGGGTATTCGCAAAAGCGAATGCAAGACTCCCACCAGGGATGGCTTACCAAATAAGGTCAGGCTTATCGATATCAAAGAGGCCTTTGCCATCGTCGGCGACCCGAAGGACCCTGAGACCTGGCAGCTTCCCCATCATACCAGGGCCATCTTTCGGTCGACCCATGGTCAGGTCGATAAAGAGAAGCTTGCCTTGCATGTTGAGAGAACGGTGGACTGGAAACGAATGCCCGCTGCCGTGGCTGCCCTGAGCCGTTACGGCTATCAGGGAGTGAGGGTGAAGGCTTCTCCGGAGGAAATCATCCATGCCGCCAGGCACCTGGCAGAACATTATCGAAAAGCGGGATTATCAGTGCCCGATACCCTGGGAGCTCTAATATAGATGAGCAGCAGCCCCACTACTATGTCATTCCTGCGGAAGCAGGAATCTACCCGGTGGCAGGGGGCATTGCGGCAGCATGTTTTGAATTTAGAATTTAGAATTTGTTTAGAGCTTAGGATTTAGGATTTAACACTAAAGGAGTTGTTATGAATCAAATAGCAATAAAAGGTCTGGTATCAAATCTTCAAACCTCTGTCAAAAAGGGTGATGATGGTGAACTTGAAGCTGTTATCAAATTTACTTGTCCGCATATTGCTCCTGTAGACCTTCACCGCCTTTTCCAGGCGCAGCGGGCAGGCGTCCTTGAGTTTTCAATCTCCAGCCCACAGCTCGAGCTATTTTCCAGTAAGGAGGCATCGGCTGAAGAGCGGCCGCTTAATTAAAGGGCAATCCCCCCTATGACCATTCCTGCCTCTCCCCTTGTCATTCCTGCGAAAGCAGGAATCTACCCGGTGGAGGGGCGGAGAGGAACTATGAGCTATGAGCTAACTTGGAGCTAAAAGGTTTTGAACATTAGAATTTTGAATTTGTTTAGAGTTTAGAGCTTAGGATTTAGGAGTTAACGTTATGAATATAGGAGATATGTTCAGAAAAGCCACCAGGCCCATTGTAACCGTGATATTCGCCGCCACCATTGCCCAGGTCGTCGTTGAAAGGATCGATGCTCCGGAATGGTTTATTGCCCTCTCAGTGACCATCATCGCTTTCTGGTTTGGCGAACGGACCATCACCCATATCAATTCATCTCGTCATTCCTGCGAAAGCAGGAAACTACCCGGGGAGGAAAAGTAAAGTGAATATCCCAAAAGAAGCATACTGCAGTATCCCTGGTGTTGATAATAATCATCTTTGCACTGTTGATTCCAGGGGATACGGCAGCTGCGGCTATTTTGCGGTCCTTCCGGACGGCTCCCTGTGTCCGTATATGTGCGAAGTGCTCAAATGGAAATATCTGGTTCCCCTCTGGGTCACGGGTACCGCCGAAGCGAACCGAAGCGATGAGGAAATATGAAAAAAACGAAGCGAAACGAAACTTCGCAAAAACGAAACGAATCGTTAATAAGCGAAACGAAACCTATGAAAAACGAAACAAAATGGGTAACCTCCATGATTTTTAACTCCAAAGCTAACAGTTCTCCGGAAAGACTGCTGCAGAGATCTCCAACCGTAGCTAAATCACGGAGGTTGCTCCCCCTATTACCATTCCGACGAAAGTCGGAATCCAGCAGGGGAAAAGGAGGTGAGGCAGCAGGTTTAGAGTTTTGAAATTAGTATTTAGAATTTGTTTAGAGTTTAGAACTAAATTAAGGAGGATAAAGTAAATGAAATATCGTAAGAAGCCAGTAACGGTTGAAGCTGTCCAACTACGCTGGGATACCTGGGAAGAGATGTGCGAATTTGCGGGAGTTGGTAGGTTAGATGATGGTAAACCTGAAGGTACAAAGAAAGACCAAGACGGAAATGCTATACCAAACAATGAGATTGCCATGTTCATACCTACGCAGTACATCTTGCTAGAGAAAATGATTGGATAATTAAAGGTGTAAAAGGTGAACTTTATCCGTGCAAGCCTGATATATTCGAGCTGACCTATGATTTGGCATAAATATTACTATCGCATGATCGGCTTCGCAATCTCCGGAGCCGGCGCAGGGCTGGTCCTCGATGAGCTGATCCACGGCCCCTTTACCCTTACCCCCGCCAACCACGAGTTCTGGGGATTTATAATGCTTGTTGCCGGCGGCTTCCTGATCTCAAAGAAACCCCATGGCAAGGACTTATAAAAAATGAGAAATACAAAACCAAAAATCAAAAATAACTGTCTACCCCTGTCATTCCTGCGAAAGCAGGAACCTACCCGGGTATTCGCCGCAGCGAATGCAGGAATCCAGCAGGGGAAAAAGGAAGGGAGGAGGCAACTGACAGCTGACAGCTGTCATCTGACAACAGTCTTTGATTTACCATGAGAACACTATCAGCAACCCTGGAAACCGCCCAAAAGAAAGCCGCTACAAGCCCTTACGTCGAGGCTAAGGTCTATGACTATGCTCAGGGCATAAGACGC
>JAUVYX010000006.1 GCA_030602865.1 Dehalococcoidia bacterium
ATATTTGGCTATCTCTAGCATTTCTTTTTATACTTACATTAATATTACGTTTTTTCTCTTTAATTGATCTTCATCAACCTTGAGGATTATTTTTTCGCCAATTGCAGCTATCTTTTCGAAACGTATCTCGTAATGTTTAACTATTCCTGCCTTAACTATTAGGTGGTCTATTACCCCTTGCTGTTTATCGAACTCTATGTCTATGACCTTGCCTATCAATTTGGCATTGATATCTAAAACTTCTTTACCAAATAACTGTTTTGTATTCATGCCAACCTCTTTATAACTATACCTGGTTGCAGTTACATATTGCCTTTAATGATTATATTTTATAATAGCTATTACGTAATATAGTTGTGATTTCATCAGTTGTCAATATATGTAAAGTTTGAGTCACAGGTAAGAAATACGTTATCCTATTGTTATACGAAGTATAAATCATCGTGGTTCATGTATATTTGTGTTAACGTCTGTTCAAAGAGATAGGCAGGGAGTAGTTTTATGATTATTGATTCAGTTCTGGACGGAATTGGAAATGTTCCTTTGATACGATTGCAAAAAGTATCTTCGGGTAATGTTTTTGCTAAAGCTGAGTTTCTAAATCCTGGAGGTAGTATTAAGGACAGGGTGGCAAAACACATAATAAAGTCAGCCGAAGATGAGCGAAAACTAATAAAGGGAATGACTATCATAGAGGCAACATCAGGGAATACAGGTATCGGTTTAACCCTGGTAGGTACATGTAAAGGCTACAGAGTAATCAGTATAATGCCTGAGAATGTGAGTGAGGAACGAAAAAAACTCATCTACGCTTTGGGAGGAGAGATTATTTTCACACCAGCTGAAGAGAGCATATCAGGAAGTTTAAATAAATTGAAAGAAGTAACAGATGCACAACCAGAGGCATTTTTTATTGCTGATCAATTTCGTAATCCGCGTAACCCTGAAACTCATTACATTCAAACAGCTCCCGAAATCTGGCATGACATGAATGGTGAAATTGATATCTTCGTGGCAGGAGTTGGTAGCGGCGGTAGTCTACAGGGAATTGGGAAATTCATAAAAGAACGAAACCCCAATGTCAAATTAGTAGCAGTGGAACCTAAAAATAGTGCTGCTTTACTTGGTAGAGAACCTGGGCTGCATCAAATCCAGGGGATTGGTGATGGTTTTGTTCCTGATGTTCTTGATGTGAACCTTATAGATATGGTGTTTACGGTATCTGACGAGGAAGCTATTGAGACTACAAGGAAACTTTCCCGGATGGAAGGTTTATTGGTAGGGACTTCTTCCGGGGCAAATGTATTTGCAGCCCTCAATATGGATAATGGAACTAATAGAGTAGTGACAATTTTACCAGACAGGGCTGAGAGATATTTTAGCACTGCGCTACTATGATGTGGTTTACTACTTGTGTTGCGGTATTGAGTTTGGTGAAATAACCTCGGGAAATATGTCCTCCGACGATATTTAATAAGTTTATATATTAAGATGATACCTTAATATTTGGATAATTACATTGCCTGTTTGATTGTTTATACAGATATTGTATATAGCTTTTTATAGCTGATTTATGGTCGGGGTGAGAGGATTTGAACCTCCGACCACCTGAACCCCATTCAGGTGCGCTACCAGGCTGCGCTACACCCCGCTGCTTCTACTAAGGCAATTATGCTATCATAATAACATCGTCTAGGCAATCAGAAATAGAATCCAGATAGTATTTTACTGACGAATTTAGCTAGTGTTTAAATAATACGAATGTAAGGTTTGCCCCAATTGAGTAAAAAGAAAAAACAAGTTAAACCTGTTATTAATCCCAGCAAGGATAATCTTTCTAAATGGCAGCATCGGAGTAAAATAAGCCGTATCATTATTATAGCTGCAGCTACTTTTTTGGCTGTAATAGCGGGAATTGTTGTATTCGGTCTATATAATAACGAGATAAAGCCTCTTCATCAGCCAGCCATAGAAGTAAACAATACTACTTTCGATATGGCTTACTACATAGAAATGCTTGATGCTTACACAAGGAATATGCAAGCTGAATCTGTTGGTTATATGGTTGAATCAGTGACAAATCAGATAGTTCGCAATGAACTCATTAGGCAGGGTGCTAGTGCTTTGGGCGTAATGGTTTCAAGTGAAGAAATAGACTCAGCTCTGGCAAAGACAGAAAATGCTAGCGAAGATATATATACTGGCATAATTGAAAGTGAACTACTTAATAATAAAGTCTTGGAATATTTTAATGCCGAATTACCTTATCAAGTTGAGCAGATATATATCAATTTAATGCTTGTAGAAAATGAAGTAGCAGCCGATGCTGTCATTTTAGGAATTGACAATGGGGAAAAATTCAACATACTGATGGCTGAGTTCTCCATTGAGAATGAGGGGAACAAAGAGAAACTATGGCTACCAGAGGAGTTAATAACCAATTCTTTGATAGCAGAGCAGGTTTCCACCCTAAAACCAGGCGAGATTGGTAAAATATCTGATGAGGCAGTAAAGAAAAACAAAGGTTATTGGCTCATTGAAGTAGTAGAAGTAGATGAAATAAAAGGCAGAAAAGTTAGAACTATGCTATTAGGTAGCAGGGAACAGGCAGAGGAGATTAAGGAAAGACTGGATACTGAGGAATTTAGTGCTCTGGCAACGGAATATTCCCAGCACGAGAGTAAGGAAAATGGCGGAGAACTTGGCTGGTTGGAAATGGGAGAGATAGGAAATGATACATTTGATGTGGTTGCCTTTGATATTTCACTCGATGTGGTTAGCGACCCTGTTCCTGATAACTCCGTTGAAACCATAGGTGGTTATTGGGTCATTGAATTGCTGGCAAGGGGAGAGCATGAATTAGCATCAGAAACGGGGAGGATACTGGCTCAAGAGGATTTCATTGAGTGGCTGTCAGAACAAGAAAAGAGCAGCATAATTGTCATACATCTCGATAATGAAAGTAAATCTTGGGCTGTTAAGAAAGTAATCAGAAGAAGAAAATGACGCTATGTAAAAACACACCAGGTTTATTGTAATTGTAATATCTTGTTTGTTTAGAGTATTTTGAAAACGCCACTGCTTTGTAGAAGGAAGGATTTAATAGAATGGTAGACATAGATAAAATTGAGATTGCCATTACTTCCATATTAGAAGCTATTGGTGAAGATACTCATAGAGAAGGCATACGTGGTACACCTAGGCGTATTGCAGAAATGTACGTAGAGCTTTTTTCTGGAATGGGAATAGACGCTAAATCTGAGCTTGCGGTGAGTTTTGATGAGGGTCACAATGAAATGGTTATACTACGTGATATACCTTTTTATTCCATGTGTGAACACCATTTACTTCCATTTTATGGAGTTGCTCATGTTGGTTATATTCCTCATGCCGGCGGGCATGTAGTGGGAATCAGTAAACTGGCGCGAGTAGTCGAGGTATTTGCCAGGCGTCCTCAAATCCAGGAGAGAATGACGAAGCAGATTGCAGATGCTATATTCGAGGCTATTAACCCTGAAGGGGTTGGCGTAGTTGTTCAAGCTGAGCATTTGTGTATGACTATGCGTGGAGTCAAGAAACCAGGAACCAGCGTCGTAACATCCGCTGTAAGAGGAACATTTCGTAGCAAAGTAGTTACTCGTTCAGAGTTTATGTCTCTTATACAGCGCTGAAAGTTCGCTGTTAAATAGTATATCCAAATCATGGAAAAGCAATTTATTGTTTTAAGTTATGCTTTTTCCAAAGGTACAGGTATAGAATTCAGTATTTCATTAATAATATTAGTGGAATCTTTGCCACGAAACTGAGACTGTAAATCAGTGATTAATCGATGTGCCAATACAGGCACGGCCAATATTTTCACATCATCGGGGATGACGAAGTCACGGCCTTGAATTGCAGCCCATGCTTGTGAAGCAAAACAGAGACTTAAGGTAGCACGGGGACTTACTCCCAATCTTACTCCATCGTATTTCCGTGTAGTCCTGCTAATGGTTATGATATATTCAAGTATACTATCTTCCACTATCACATGGCGGCATTGTTGCTGCAATTCAATTAGTTCCTGTATCTCCAGAACGATTGGCAAGGTTTCAAGAGGATCAGATTCAATAAATCGAAGCAGTATTTCCTTTTCCTGTAACTCCGAGGGATAACCCAGTTCTATACGAAGTAAGAAACGATCTATCTGTGCCTCAGGAAGGGGGAATGTCCCTTCTTGCTCAATGGGATTTTCTGTTGCAATGACCAAGAATGGCCGTTGCAAGAGGATCGTCTCGCCATCGATGGTTACCTGCCGTTCTTGCATACACTCAAGTAAAGATGACTGAGTTCTAGGAGTTGCACGATTTATTTCATCGGCAAGTACTATATTGGCCATTATTGGCCCAGGGCGAAGTTCAAATTCGGAGGTTTTTTGATTGAAGTAATGTATACCAGTTACGTCGGCAGGAAGTAAGTCAGGTGTAAATTGAATACGTTTAAAAGTGCAGCCAATAGACTTTGCCACTGCCCTAGCTAAAGTAGTTTTACCTACACCAGGTATGTCCTCAATAAGCACGTGACCTTCACACAGTAGGGCAACGAACATCAGTCGGATAGCGTTTTCCTTCCCAACAATCACCTTTGAAACGTTTTCAACAATGTTACCAGCGATATCCTGTATTTTGTTAATCACTATTCCTTACCTCCATTAATTATAGAACTTGTGGCTCAAATATTTTCTTGCTTATTAACCATTCTAAGCTTGTAATGCCTCAGTATTTTCCACCTTTCTTTGACTTCTTGCAGGAGTTCTAGGTTCACTAATTTATGCCCATAACGGGCAACAATGTAGGCATCTGTTATCTGAGAAAGCATGGCCTGTTCATTTACAGGTAGAATTTCTCTCATGGTCTCTAGATATTCGTAAGGCGTTTGACTTGTATGCCGCGAGTATCCTCCTGCAGCACCCCAATGAAGTAAATTCCTATAGATTTGTCGAACTGAATTTATTTCATGAGGCTGTTCAACTATTGCCCTGTGTCTTAAAAATTTCCTCATGGAAAGCAGAATATTCAGAAAATAACGAAATAAGTGTAGCAGGCTACTGAGTAAATCAGCTAAAAAATTCCCATGTAGAGACTCAACTGTAACGTTGGCTGTATCATGGCGCCTTAGCCAACGCCATACATCCACAAACACTCGATAGACAGCTACTAATATACCTATCATAAATAAAGATACAAATATTTTTTGGCCGATAATCCTAACATGAACAGGAATATGCAATATTTTCGATAGATCTATTATCTCCTCTCGCGGGCTTGGAGATAGTGTTTCCCCAGGTGGGGCTATATTTGAAGTAGTATCATACGGAAACAGGTTTACCAGAAAAATAACTACGGCAGCAATCTTATTTCCAATCCATTTAAGTACGGTTAGTATTAAGTGTAACAACTCCGGAGTTACGAAGGAACCAATAAACAAGCCCAGTAAAACAATTAAGGTGACCACTATTAACAAAAACTGAGAACTACTTTTAACAATTTTATCCTGCACATTATTATTTTCAGCAGAGCGAGCTAACCCAAAACCAACTAGGACCAAGGATGAAAATATCACGATTAATATCGCAACGTTCGGCAGTGAAACATCCGCCAGGTGGCAGATAAATAAAACAAGGAGCAACATCATAAAACCGAATTGGAAATATTTACTCAGTAAAGAGAAAGCAGTCTTTTCTTTGGAGAGACTCCAGCCTCTCCAGAAAAAAGTACAATTTCCCAAGACAACTAAGAATTCAGGTTGAAATTCATAAAACAGTTGTTGTATGTGATAATTGAGCATGGAGAACCATGACATATCTAATAGTCCGTATCCTGCATACAACTGTATTTTCAGTATTAACAAGGTGCTAAAAATCAGGGCTAGTATATTAGCGATAAAATAAATATAGCGTTTACATCTAACATAATTTAGAAAACGATTAAACAAAAAAGCAAATGGATAAGCCAGCCAAAGGCCAAAGATAGTAATACGCCGACCTTCAGTGATAAATTCGTTTAGGCAAAGAAATATTGCTACAAGCCAACAACTTTCCGTCAAAATGAGAATGGAGTAAAGAATCTTTTCGCTCCAGTTTTTCATAGTATTTTTTCCAGTATCAGAGAAGCTTTTTGTCTTGTAATATCTCCATAGGTTCTTATTTTGTAAGTTGTGTAGCAGTGGGATTCTGTCTTAAGAGTCATCTTTCCAATTTGAAGTAATACTACCTGGTATCCCGACTTGTTTAAGGCATCTAGTGTTCTTGTAAGCTTGTTTGAGACCTCTGAAACAATGAAAATGAGTGTGGCCCCCCATGGTAAAATGCCTTTTCGTTGATTGATCAAAGTCTCCAGAGTATCAATTGGTTTTAAAGTAATCTTGGCGAGTATCTCCAGGATATTAATCATGTGTTGGGGACTTGTTCCAGGCATTAATGTTATAGGAATTTTGCTTTGCGCAAGATCAGTATTGGTAAAAAATCCTAAAGCTGAACCATTGTTAATCAGGTAATTGGCAATAGAGGCAACTGTACTAATTGCCCACTCAAAATCGTTATGTGGCTCTTTCTTTTCATTGCCAGCAAAACTATCGACCCCAAGCCAGATTATATTTTGTAATGTCGTGGATGGTTCGAATTCTTTAACCTGCAACTGTTGATGCCGCGCTGTAGCTTTCCAGTTAATATGATTAAATGGGTCTCCTGGAATATATTCTCTTACTCCTATGGTACGGGTTGGATCCTGAAAAATTCGATATTGCGCTTTTAACTCTCCAAGCGGCTGGTGAGTTGGTAATTCCAAATTATCCAATGAGAATATCCGGGGATAGACAATTAAATGATCACTATCAGGAATTATGACTGATCGCGGATAAAACCCAAATATATCCCCAGAATGTAGGCTTACAGGACCAAATTTATAATAACCTCGTTTATTGCAGTTAATGTGGTAATGCCAGCTTGCTCTTTTATAGCCTGATAGTGCGATAGAAATAATAGGCGTGCTCTTTAATGACTCCTCGTTTGCTGCTATGAGTATAGGTAACTCTGTTGGTAATTTATCGTTAATATCCAACCATGCCAGAGGTAATAATTTATTATTACTTACTCTTATTGTAAGTTGTACATTTTCTCCTTGAAAAGTACGTGACTCGCTCAATAATCGTTCATAATATACATTTCTGAGTGAGTAATGACTCCAGAACTTGGCTATGCCAACGGCAGCAAATAAAATGCTAAGTAATATTACTACGGCAGTAATGTTGTTCCAGATACCAAGGACAAGAAATATAAACAATATTAACAGGCCACTGTTACTTAATAATTGAACACTGACGGCGGAATAACCGTTATTTTTAGCAGGTGATGTTTCCATATTTAGCTTGCAATCAAAATGATGATGTATCCTTTCAGAGGGAACAGGTTGTTATTTCAGTAACTCAGACCATATAATTTTATCTAGTTCAAACACTGGCCCATCATTACATACCTTTCGCATACCATCCTTAGTATTGATGCTACATCCATAGCAAGTACCGATGCCACAACCCATCATCAGTTCGAGGGAAATCTGGCATCTATCTAGCTTCGTTTTGTTTTCTTTATATCCTTTCATAAACTTATGAACTGGTTTTGTAATCCGAATATTTTGTAACAATGCTGACATGGTTATGTACATGCTAACCGGGCCACAAGCAAACACTTGATCAGACCACTCCAAATAATCTACTAGTACATCAGTCGCTACCCCTTTCTGACCCGAACTACCATCATCTGTTAGAGTGATATGGCGAAGCCTTGAATTCACCAGAGAGGAACTGGCTTTCTCATGTCTTTGCATTTCAGTAGTGGAATGAATTAAAAATGATGATAAGGGGTAGATTAGATTAGCAGTACTTGCTCCATGCACTATAGTAATTGAATGTTCTGTTAAAGTACGTTGAATTAAAAATACGAGTGGAGCAATGCCAATACCTCCCGCGACTAGTAATAGATGTTTCGAACGTGGTTCGATTTTAAATGCTTTGCCTAAAGGACCGAGTATGTCTAGTTTTGTACCTTTTTGCTGTTTTGATAGCCATGCCGTCCCTTTTCCCACTGTTTGAAAAAGGATAGAAACCTGGTTAGAACTAACCTCATGTATGCTGAAAGGGCGACGCAACATAACGCCATTGCAACGAATTGTTACAAATTGTCCTGGTTGGCCTGTGGCAGCTATATAAGGAGATTCAAATGATAAAATATGTACTGCAGGCATAATTTCTACATTGGATCTTATAGTACATAATGCTTGTTTCATGTTGAATTTCGATATATTATGTTTAAGCGCTATATTGTTTAAGTGAATTGTCTATATAGGCTATATCACCATTTACAATGGTTGCCATGATCTTACCTTTGAACTTGAATTCATCAAATGGTGTGTTTTTCCCTTTCGAGATAAACTTGGTGCTATCTACAATCCATTCCAGTTTCGGGTCGAATATTGTAATATTCGCGGATCTCCCTATCTTTAAAATTCCCAGTTTAGTAACCTTGCCTATTATCATTGCTGGTTCATAAGTAAGCTTTGAAATAAGCTTGATTAAATCTATTTTACCGGTATGAACTAACCCCATAAGGCAGCCAAAAGCAGTCTCAAATCCACTAACCCCGAAGGCGGCTAAGCTCAAATCGCCCTCTTTATCCAAAGAGGTGTGTGGGGCGTGATCAGTAGCAATAGCGTCAATTGTTCCGTCATTGAGTGCTTCAACCAAACAAGCGATATCGGCTTCTGTTCTTAAAGGCGGATACATTTTAGCGTTGGAATCATAAATAAGTGTGTCAAAATTAGTAAGCAGGCTCTGTTCATTATTGGGTAAGTAAGCTAAAGTATTGACCGTTTCAGTTCCTGGTATGTTTTTAAACACTTTATCCTGAGTTAATGTAAGGTTGTGTGGTGTAACTTCTGCTGTAACCATTATTCCTTTTTCCTTGGCTATACGTATCATTGTAACCGATCCTTGTGTGCTGACATGAGAAATGTGGATTTTACTTTTAGTCAATTGTGCTAAAAGTAAATCACGTGCAACCATAACTTCTTCTGCTGCTGCCGGGATACCAATTACCCCGAGCTTTTCAGACACCCATCCCTCATTGATTACCCCTCCAGCACTCAATGCTTTATCCTCGCAGTGTTCCATAATAGGTAAGCCTAATTTAGCGCTACATTCAAGGGCACTGCGCATGAGCATTGAATTTGATACGCCATTGCCATCATCGCTGAAGGCAATAACTCCGGCCTCTGCCAGTTCAGCCATTTCTGTCAGTTCTTGTCCTTCTCTTCCTTTAGTGATGCAAGCTACAGGCAGGACATTGACAATCGCCTCTTTATTAGTTTTGTCAATAAGCCATTTGATAATTGACCGATTATCAAGCGGTGGAATTGTATTTGGCATACAACAAATAGTGGTGAACCCCCCTACCGCCGCTGCTTGTGTCCCGGTAATGATAGTTTCTTTGTTCTCATGACCTGGCTCCCTGAGATGACAATGGATATCAATAAAACCAGGGGTTATAATGAGCCCTGTAGCATCAATTTTCAGTGCTGTCTCTGATTCATATTTATCTATGGGATTTGTTCCTTTGGTCATTGCTGCAATCTCGCCGTTTTTTATAATTAAGTCTCCCAATTGATCTATGCCTTGTGCAACATCAATTATACGGCCTCCGTAGATAAGAACAGGTAGATGCTTGCTATTTTTCATTAGTATCTTTTGAGGTTTTTAATTCGAGTTGTGATTGACCAACGTAGCTGCTGGGCTCAAATCCTTGAGCTTGAGCTGAATTTGCAGAATCAAATAGAATCAGATTTTGAGATTTTATAATATTTATCCAGTGGCTATTCGCATTGTGATATTTTTTATTCTTTAACCCTCCTTCATGCCATTGTGAACTAGCAATATAGGGAGGATAATTTTCATGTTCACAATAGATACAAATTAATCTTAGAGGGGTGAGACTGATTATTTTAAATTCAGGCTTTATATATTTGATCTCCGTATCCTGGTTTGATACACATGATGGGTTATGGCATTTAAGCCCTGATTCTTTTTTATATGTTATATATTTCTGTCTTGTCAGTGTAGAAATATTTTCAGTTGTAGTGATTTTGTTACTTCCCAGAAGAAGTGAAATCAAAGCCATTCTAACAGGAACACCAAAGGCAGCCTGTTTGAAATACATGCTCCTGGAGTCAGCATCTACTTCATATGCTAGCTCATCTACCCGCGGCAAAGGATGCATTACAAGAGTTTGTTTGAACTTCTTTCCCCTAAGTAGTTTCTTGTCTACTATGGGATAATCATCTCCTGCCTCCTGATCTTCTAAGTTAACCGGATATCTTTCCTTTTGAAGCCTTGTAATATAAAGTGCGTCGACATTTGCCTCTGTTTCTATTTGAATGTTAACATCAGGCATCATAGCCAGTTGATGAGGGCTACCAGGGGTTATATAGATAGCGTTCAAAGGAAATACCCCTTTTTTTGTTTCTTGCTTTAAATCTTTGCTCTTTTTAAGAGTACCGTTATAATCTGTAATTAATTTCCTAAGGACATGTTCCGGTATCTCAAGCCCTGGGTAGGATTGGAAAAGAATGGTTGCTCCAAATCTGGCCAGCGCGTAAGCTAGAGAATGTATAGTTCTGCCGTATTTAAGGTCACCACAGAGTGCAATTCTTAATCCCTCAATGCTTTGTCGCTCACTTTTTATAGTATAAAGGTCGCACAATGTTTGGCTGGGGTGCTCATGCCCTCCATCTCCTGCATTTATGACTGGGACATCAGCATAGTCAGCAACAACTCTGGCCGCTCCCTCCCATGGATGCCTGATAACAATTATGTCGGCATAACTACCAACCACACGGGCCATATCAGCAATGCTTTCTCCTTTTGCTAGAGATGTTGAACCTATATCAACTGCACTTATTACATGTCCTCCTAGCCTGTGCATAGCTGCCTCAAAAGAAAGTCGTGTTCTCGTACTAGGTTCAAAAAATAAGCTGGCCATAATCTTGCCTTCACAAAGTGAACTTTGTTTTTCTATAGATTTGTTCATTACGTCAGCAAGTGAAAACAACCCCTCTATTTCATCGTTGGAGAAATCATTCAACGTTACCAGATCTCTATTCACCATATTCATAAACAATTGCTCCTCTATATTCTGAAAAGTTGATTTTCTACATAGGGTATGATGATCACAGAATCTAAATTACCTATTTCTGTTAGTTTGACCCGTATGTTTTCCTTTCTGGAGCTTGGAATGTTTTTTTCTATATAATCAGCTCTGATGGGCGCTTCTCTATGACCACGATCGATTAATACCGCTAACTGAATATGTTTTGGTCGGCCAAGGTGAACCAGGGCATCCATAGCTGCCCGTATGCTTCTGCCTGTTGAAAGAACGTCATCTACAAGTACGACCGCATTACCAGAAATATTAATAGAGACATTGTTTTCAGATTCTTTGTTTGAAGAATTTGCACCATAGTAGATGTCGTCAGGATAGTTTCGGAAATCTAAGGCTACAACTGGAACAATGACTCTTTTAAAATTATGAATTAGCAGTGCTAGATGGTGGGCCAATGGCACCCCACAAGTAAACAGTCCTAGCAGAACTATGTTCTGATAGATTTTATTATTTTCTATAATTTCATGTGCAATACGAGTTAATGACCTGCTGATTTCCTGTGACGTCAATAGAATAGTCTCATGCATAAAAAAACCCCCGACAATTAGCTGGCGGGAGGTTATTAAATATATACCCACTTACGATTATTCCACTTACCAGTCTCCTCAGACTGGTTTAAAGGTTTTAATTACTATAACAATCACACAACAAAAGAACAACTATTACGTATTTGTTAGTTCTCAAATTCAATAAACTTTCAGTTAGCCAGTTAACAAAACCTGAAATATGAACAAATTAACGAAGCTTTTAGAAATATTAAATTATTTCTAGTCTGACTCTGGTATCTTCTTTTGCGGCTTTTACTCTAAGTAAAGTGCGCATAGCTTGAGCTACACGACCTTCCCTTCCAATGACCCTTCCTTTATCCCCAGCGGCAACTTCAAGTTTAATCAATAATCCTTCGTCGCTTGTCTCTTCAGTAATACTTACCTGATCAGGCTCTACAACAATAGCTTTAACGATATATTCAAGTAGCTCTTTCATCTTTCTCCTTTGTGGCTGATTATTACTTTGAGGCTTGCTGCTTAAATTTATCGATGATGCCAAGTTTTCGCAGCATATTATTAACGGTTCCAGTAGGCTGAGCCCCTACGCCAAGCCACTTTAATGCTTTCTCTTCATTGATGTCGAAGCTTGCAGGTTCAGTCAAAGGATTGTAATGCCCAATTACTTCGATAAACTTACCATCACGAGGAGACAAACTATCTGCCACAACAACTCGATATATTGGTTTCTTTTTAGCGCCAATTCTGCGCAATCTAATCTTGACCATAATTAATACAAAACACATTATCCAATAAATTACGAATATTGTCAATATCACAAATTAATATATATGCTAAACAAACATATTTAAATAGTATACATGTATATGATTAGAACAAAATATGCTTAGAATATTTAAATATCTATGTTGAAACTCCATGATAATGTCCTCCAGGTAACTCGATAGAAATGTCCTCTTTCCGAGAAGAATGATAAAGAATAGGCAACTCCAAAGGAGGTGCCTAAATGGAAGGAGGAGCATTAGCCATGAGTCAGAGGGAACGCTGCCGTCTGGTGATAATGTCGAGGGTGCGAGATA
>JAUVYX010000246.1 GCA_030602865.1 Dehalococcoidia bacterium
ATCTTGTTTCATAACTTGATCGCCACCATTTCGGCGACGAAATTCGAGCTAAATATATCACATATGCTCATCTTATCCAATCGCTTCCAAGTATTTTCTGAGAACTATACATTTATTAAGTAGTTATACGCGCGTACGGATAATACAATGCTGTTCGTACTAGTCTCTACTCGCGTCATAATCTAATAAACTCTACATGCAGAATGTCCGCGGTGTCGCTGGTGATTTTAACCCTCTCATCAATACGAAAGCCTACTATCCAATGTATCTGTTGGAGCGAACAAAGCAGTGGTACCTGACTACGTTGTGCAATAGGGATTTTAATATCAACCATAAAATTCTGGAGTGTCTTAGATAACTTCATACCCAAGGGTTGAAATTTATCACCAGCTTTTCGATTACGAATAAAGAGTTGTGTTCCAGTAATGGCAATATCCAAATCTGCGGTGAACGGATCTCTCCATTCTGTCTTGTATAGGCCATGTGAGTCATGCGATTTCTGAGAGACACTGGTGATAACTTTCCATCCTGGCAAAATGGTCTCGCCTGGAATATTAAGAGATATCTGGTCTGACAATGCTGGAGAGGTTTCCGTTTTGTCTGCAGTAGCTTCTAAACATGTTGATTGATTTGCTGCGTTACTGATTACAATTTCATTGTATTCACTATAACAGACGATATTATGTGGTAAATGCAACTCTTTACCAACATTTTTTTCTAACAGGTTTCTTACAGCTTCAATGCTATTCAGCCCAATATCTCTTAAGTCTCCCCGTATTTTAGACACTGCCAACCTTATCACCTGTCTTTGCAAAGATACAGGTAAGGTTGTTATCTGCTTTTTATCTAAAAGAATCATGTCCCCTTTCCAGCTCACTACTCTCTTCCAGGCCTGAACAGCCTGGTCTTCAATAAAGGTCATATCTGCCTGAGCTATTTCAGCTAATTGGAGTAGGGAGTTTTTTACGCACGGGTTATATTCTTCAAGAAGAGGCAGAAGCTCAAGACGAAGTCTATTTCTTTTAAAAGATAACAAGAGGTTTGACGAATCAGATCGAGGTAAAAGTTTATGTATGTAGCAATAATTCAGGGTTTCCTCTCTGGTGATGCCCAGCAGTGGTCTTATCGCCAGTAATTCACCTTGCTGTTCTGTGCGAAGGCCTCCATATCGAAATGTTGCCGCCTGGCTATATGGCAAAATGGAACAGGGGGCTAGCCCTCTTAGCCCAGAAATCCCCGTCCCCCTTAATATATGCATAAGAATGGTCTCCACATTATCATCCAGGGTATGCCCTATTGCTACTTGCTTTGCGCCTGTTTCTTTGGCTACTTTGCTAAAAAATTTATACCGTAACTCTCTTGCAGCCTCTTCAAGGCAACAACCCTTGTTAGCCTTGTATGCCAATACATCTTGCTTGCAATGAGTAATCGGCGTATTGAATTGTTTGGCTAATTTCTGTACATACAGAGCATCAGCTTCAGATTCAGCATCCCTGAGTTGGTGATTCAGGTGTGCTATATGAAGTTTCAGATCGAAACGTTCACGCAAACTCACCAATAAATGGAACAAACAAACTGAATCTGCCCCGCCAGAAACAGCGACTACTATCGTTTCATGCGATGATAGAAGCTTATGGTGACAGATGTAACCGGAGACCTTTGATACTACTTCAGCCTTTTCCACAATTCAAGAAGGAGGTGTTATTGAATGTTATTAATCTTGGTCCATAACTCGAAAATTCGATAATGCTTATACCTCCATTGGCAATACGAAATTTTGGTAGGTATTCTGGCAATAATCCCAAGGCTTTAAAAATAATAGATAAGGTGGCGAAATAATGACTGACTACTATTGCGTTATCCCCATCACACTCCATACGTAGTTGTTCAACGCTATCCCATGTCCGTTGCTGCAATTGCACAAAGCTCTCTCCTCCATTAACACTACTTGTTCCTTCTCCCTGCCATTTCTTTAGCAGAAATTGAGTAAAAGAAGTACCCAGATTAGCCCACGATAAGCCTTCAAGTTCACCTACTTCAAGCTCTTTAAAACCTGCATCTTCTTTGACCTGCAACTCATGAGGCTCTGCAATAATTTTTGCCGTATTCAAAGCTCGTTGCAAAGGGCTAGATACTATAGCAGCAATATTTTCCCCCTGAAAATACTTAGCCAGCAAATGAGCTTGTTTTATCCCAAGTTCACTTAATGCAGTATCACTGCTCCCTCCTTGAATACGCCTATCCCTATTCCAAACCGTCTCTGTATGTCTAACTAAAATGAGTTTCAATAATTTTTTCCCCAATAACCTTATTTTAATCCTATTTCAGTGTGCATTGTTCCAGAATCAGCTTGCTCCGATGAATGGACACAGGATAGTGACAAAAACCCAGCGCAGATACTACCTGCTCAGGTCTACCGCTACCAGCATGACCACAACATAATCTCATACCCAAACTGCAACCTGAACTACTACACTCAGCTATCCAAATATCATCTATCAATGCACGCAAATCATAATAATGTGTCTTTTCTCCTCTATGATGAAACCA
>JAUVYX010000086.1 GCA_030602865.1 Dehalococcoidia bacterium
ATAAGAATAGCTGAAGAAAACGATATTCCTCTTCAAATATCGCACCACAAGGCAGCAGGCAGAATGAACTGGGGCAAGGTAAACGGGGCTTTAAAATTGATGACAGAGGCCAGACAAAGGGGGGTTGAAGTCAATTGTGACGTATACCCATACATCGCCGGCAGCACAATGATAAACTCTTTGTTGCCGACCTGGGTACTGGAAGGTGGCACAGCCAGGATGTTAGAACGACTGCGGGACAGAGAAGAGAGAAAAATAATAGAAGGGGAAATTGCTGAAGGAACAATGCAGGGGGAAAACTGGATAAAATCTATTGGATGGAACAACATAATCATCGGTAGCTGCCCGATAAATAATAAATACGAAGGGAAATCTTTAGAGCAAATCTTTAGAGAAAAGGGTAGTTCCAAGACACCTTACCAGGCTTTCTTCGACTGGTTACTGGAGATATCTGGGGATGCTATCATGATACTGTTCGGCATGGATGAAGATGATGTAAAAACAGTGATTTCCAGTCCGTTATCTTCCATAATAACAGATGCTTGGGCAACCTCTCCCAGTGGAGGTGGCAAGCCTCACCCCAGGGCATATGGCACCTTCCCCAGAGCTATTCGAAAATACGTTAAGGAGGAGAAGGTCTTGACTCTAGAGGAAGCGATAAGAAAAATGACTTCTCTGCCGGCCATGAAAGTAGGCCTGAAAGATAGGGGCATCATTCGCGAGGGTTTCTGGGCTGATCTGCTCGTCTTCGATGCAGATAAAATCAGTGACAGCGCCAGCTTTGCAGAACCCCACCAATATCCGAAAGGAATAAGCCACATTATCGTCAATGGACAAGTGGTGGCAAAGAATGGAAAACTGACTGGTGTACAAACAGGAAGAGTATTAATCCGCTAATTGTTGCTCATAAGCTAAGTTCTCAAATGTTGGAAACAAGTTGCACGTAGAAAACATTCAGTTACACTCAAGTTAATAAACTGGGTAGTTTCAAATAACATGATTGTAACTCATGGAGGCGTAGGAATATGATAAAAGGCAGAGTCCTTATTGCGGAATTTGAACACGAAACCAATTGTTTTTGTCTTGATGTGACCGGTAGAAGACAGTTCGAAGAACGGCATCTCACAAGCGCAAAGGATGTGATTCCTTTCTTTAAAGGTACACGAACCAACCTTGGTGGATTTATAGCGGCAATGGAAGAAGAGAATTTTGAAATAATCCCAGTGATAGCCGCTTCTGCCACGCCAGGTGGCTTAGTTACAAAAGAAATGTTTGAATCTACGAAGAGTGAGATAGTCCAGGCAATAAAAACCATGGGAAACATCGATGGCATACTTATTGACCTTCACGGAGCAATGGTCTCCGAAAACGAACAGGATGGTGAAGGGGCACTGCTAAGAACAATACGTGAGGCAGCAGGAGCCAAGATGCCAATAATAAGCACTTTAGACCTTCATGCTAATGTAACCGACACTATGATAGAAAATGCAACCGCATTTTTCCCTTACGAGAACTACCCCCACACCGATTGTTTTGAGCGAGGCTACGAGGCAGGTAGATGTATAGCGAGGATAATAAGAGGGGAAATATCCCCCGTAATGAGGCTAAGACAAATACCAATTCTGGCTCATACCATAGAAACAAGTAAAGCTCCTCACATAGAATTACTTAACAGAGTTCACAAATGGGAGAGTACCCCAGGGGTCATCAATGTAGCAGTGATGCACGGTTTTCCCTGGTCAGATATCCACGATGCTCAGATGTCTGTCCTGGCTATCACAGATGGTGATGAAACATTAGCCAACGCCATCGTTGATGACATGGCAAAAATAATCTGGGGAATGAGAGACAAATTCACAAAGAAATTCCTAACCCCTGAAGAGGCTGTCCAAGAAGCTATGAATTTCACCAGCGGACCTGTTATTATCGCCGACGCCGCAGACAATCCAGGTGCTGGCGGCGGTGGTGACTCTACATTCATACTTACCGCTTTAATAAAAGCAAAGGCCAAGAACGTGGGTATAGCCATCATCCCTGATCGAGAAGCCGTACAAAAAGCAATTAATTTAGGCGTTGGCTCTAAAATCACACTAAACCTAGGAGGCAAGTTGGGGCCAAAAGAAAAAACAGGCGGACCTGTACAAGTTACAGCCCTAGTGAAAACAATCACCGATGGAAAGTTTATCAACAAGGGACCAATGAGGAAAGGCATACTAAACAATATAGGTCGTACAGTGGTTCTTGATGTTGATGGCATCGAAATAATCGTGCCGGAACATCGTATACAACCCATTGATGCCGAGATTTTCCGCCGAGTAGGCATTGAACCAAGCGAAAAGAAGATATTAGTCTTGAAGTCAGTGGTACACTTTAAGGCAAGCTTTGGGCCGATGGCAAAAAAAATTCTATCCGTGAACACTCCAGCATATGCCTCTATGGATTTTGAATCCTTAAACTTCAAACATATACGACACCCAATTTATCCTTTGAATAAAGATTTTAAGTACACGATTTAGGAAATGAATACAGTACAGGCAAGGAGAAGCACAGGACTATGGAAGAAAAGATAAAACAGGCAACTAAAGTAGTTATAACGACCCTGCTGGAAAATCATTCTGGTTTTGAGCCCAAATTCATAGCTCAACATGGAGTCTCATTTCTGATAGAAGTAACAGTAGGAAAGAGCACCAAGAGGATTCTATTTGATACAGGACCATCCGCCGAAGTAGTCGCCCATAATATGAAAACCCTTGAGGTCAAGCCAGATACCATAGACATGATAGCTTTATCTCATTGCCATTATGATCACACAGGTGGTCTGGTAGGAATCCTGAAGGAAATACAAGGGCACGATGTACCAATACTGGCTCACCCCAGTTTATTTGACGTTCACTTAGTTGCTGGCTCTGGTCCAAAACCAAGAAATTGGCTACCCAGGCCAATTGGAATGGTCGGCGAGAATACAGAGGAGAATATAAGAAAGCATGGGGGGTTTCTAACCCTAGTATCCAAGCCTTTTGAATTGATGCCTGGAGTACTTTGGGCCGGAGAGATAGAAAGAGTGACTGATTTTGAAAAGACACCCACCCTCGTCACCCGTATCATTAAAGATGGAGAGGTCTTAAATGACCCTATTACCGATGACACCTCACTAGCGATCAACGTTGCCGGTGCTGGATTGTTCGTGATCTCAGGATGTTCTCACTCTGGAATAATCAACATAGTGAAGCAGTGCATAAAGTTTAGTCAGGTAAAAAAGGTTAAAGCAGTAGTAGGCGGATTCCATCTGATGAATGCCAGTGAAGATAGAATTGAAAAAACTATAAGAGCTTTGAAAGAACTACGTGTTGAGAATATTTATAGTGGGCATTGCACTGGTTTCAAAGCCCAGACCGCTATACACCATGAATTTGGAGACGCCTTTGAAGAACTCTATGTAGGTAAGGTCATTCGTTCTGACCTGTGACCCTGGTAGTTTGTCCAATTACATTTTTATTTAGTAGATTGCATTATTGTTGCTGACTGGAGTATCTCATCATCCTGCTAAAGAGCTCAAGCCTCTTAAGAACTAACTTTTTCCAGCAAAAACCTTTCGCTCTGAAAGGTATAATAATTGAGTATCATGCTTGGTGTCATTCTCTATGATTATTTAATTTGCATCATCCTTAAAAATGGCACCCCATGAAAAACCCGCGCAGAATAATTAATCAATTATTAAACTGTTCTCATAGGGAAATGTTAAAATAGCTGCATAGAAATATTGTTGCATGAAATTATAGAAGGAGTTGTAGAATAAATAATAGTTAGGGAGGGTATGACATGGAACTTTCTCCTTTAGCAAAAGAGCGGTTGGCTAGAATAGGCAGTTTATCTCCCGAGGAAAGCAAACAGCTAGAACAAAACAGGGAACTAGAATCACTTCTTTCGCAGTATTTCACAGATGTAATAACTTCGGAAGACCTCTGGAAAAAAGTTAAAGAACTAAAAGAGCAAAGAGATAATGCTATCCCTGCTCAGGCTCAAATTAAACTACTTGATTCACTTCGCTTACAGATGAGCAACGATGATCTGAAACAGCGCCGTATTGCCATACTGGCCCTGGAGACAATCAAGGATGAGCAAAAATATACAGCGGTTGAGACGTATTTTAATTCAATAGAGTCTATACGTAAAAAATATACACAGAGTAAAGAGCAAGGCTACGAGCAACTCAAAACAGGTATGGAAGCCCAACTACAAGCAGCAGTTCAACAAGCCGGCAGACAAGGCATGAATGTAGATATAGACAGATCTCTAGAAACAAATATAAAGAATAGCCAACAATGGAAAGCATTCATCTCGGAACTTGAAACCAATGCCGAGACAATGTTTAACGAATTAACAGACAAACTGAAAGAACTTATAGTTATCTGAATTTAGCTTTTCTCATTATAAGCATGTCTATTCATAATTTCTGCTGTTTTTAAACAAAGGCTCAGTCAACGTTTGCCCTATAACTCCACAATATAATAGCAACAAGTACGTTGCGGTACCGTATATGGTATACTGCTTCACAGTAGCCATCATTGATATGCATATTAAGTAGTTCAGGTAAAGAAAAGCATAATGACTAAGGCAAGAATAGGAATCATCGGGGGTACCGGTTTATATGATATAGAGGGGTTAACCGACATAGAAGAGGCATTACTGGACACACCGTTCGGCAAGCCAAGTGCCACTATAATTCTAGGTAATTTAGAGGGCATAAAAGTAGCCTTTCTCCCCAGGCATGGCAAATGGCATCAAATAAGTCCCACTCAGTTACCAGCTAGAGCCAATATCTATGCCCTGAAATCATTGGGGGTGGATAGAATTATTTCAGTCAGCGCTGTAGGTAGTCTAAAAGAGAAAATATCGCCAAGGGATATTGTCATTCCAGACCAATTAATCGACCGAACCAGAGTGAGAGAGAACACTTTTTTCAACAATGGATTAGTGGCTCACATCGCTTTTGCTGAACCTTTCTGTCCTGTTTTAATTCAAATCCTTTCCGAGGCAGCTATAGCAGTAGGAACAAAAGTACATCAAGGAGGCACCTATATTGCCATAGAGGGACCTCAATTCTCTACAAAGGCAGAGTCACAGCTCTACCGCTCCTGGAATACCGACATCATAGGTATGACAGCTCTCCCAGAGGCCAAACTGGCGAGAGAAGCCGAAATATGCTACGCCACTCTTGCCATAGTCACCGATTATGACTGCTGGCATGAA
>JAUVYX010000089.1 GCA_030602865.1 Dehalococcoidia bacterium
ATGTGATTGTTCATGGGAAAGTCCTATTGCCAGCAACACGTGAGATGGCTCAAGGCTTGCCATGCTGCAGGCAGAGCCGGTAGAAGCACAAATCCCTTCCAGGTCAAGGTTTAGTAGCATTGACTCCCCCTCGACAAAATCAACAGTAATATTTACATTGTTAGGCAGTCTCTTTACGGGATGTCCGTTCAGGCGGGTATGGTCAATTCTTTCCAGAATGCCTTTGGCGAGCTTGTCGCGGAGACATTTTACTCGCTCTGCTTCCTCGTTCATATCCTGTTGAGTAATTTCTACAGCTTTACCGAAGCCCACGATTCCAGGGACATTCTCGGTGCTTGCCCTGCGATTTCTCTCCTGCTCACCACCATGCATGAAGGAGGCCAGCCTTGTCCCTTTCCTGATATATAACGCTCCAACCCCTTTGGGACCATGTAACTTGTGGGCCGACATAGACAGTAAATCCACCCCGAGTTCATTTACATCCACAGGAATGTGCCCCACCGCCTGCACAGCATCGGTATGAAAATAGATTCCTGCCTCTCTGCTAATCTTACTTATCTCAGCTATCGGCTCTATGGTGCCTATTTCATTATTAGCAAGCATCACCGAGATGAGTATGGTTTTTTTGGTAATTGTCCTTCTGACATCATCAGGTTCAACCATGCCATGCTCATCTACAGGGAGATAGCTTACAGTGAACCCTCTTTTCTCTAAGAACTTACAGGTCGCTATCACGGCGGGGTGCTCTATAGCGCTGGTAATGATATGGTTGCCCCTGTTCTCATTAGCAAAAGCCGTGCCTTTTAATGCAAAGTTATCTGCCTCAGTGCCGCTGCCGGTAAAGACCATTTCCTCGTCGCGGGCACCAATGAGGCTGGCAACCTTAGCCCTTGCCTCCTCTATTGCCCCTTTTGCCTCCTGCCCGTAGGAATAGATGCTTGAAGGATTGCCGAAGACATCAGTGAAATATGGCAGCAGTGCCTTCAGGACATAAGGATCTGTCGGCGTGGTAGCGGCATAATCAAGATATATTCGTTCCATTATTTAATCTCCCCAAAGGCAAATTTCATATTCCCCCTCTATAGCTGAATTCCCTGGCAATTTGATCTGTTTTGTCCCTGAATTCGTATAAGGGGACTGTTTGCTCGCTCAGGTGCTCAAGATTCTTTAATCGCTCTACTAAGGTATCTTGCTCCTTTAAGACAACTCTTATGATTTCGGTTATTGGGTCGGGTAACTGCCCATGCTCCAGGTCAATAAGCGGCTTGTGGCGGTCTTCTACAATTCTTCCCGGAATGCCCACTACCGTTACCCCGGGCGGAACTGACTTAATTACTACTGAGCCTGCACCAATATTGGCTCCGTCTCCAATGATAATAGCACCTAAAGCTACTGCTCCGGTTCCAATTACTACATTGTTGCCTATGGTTGGATGGCGTTTTTCTTTCTTCAGGGTCGTTCCACCCAGGACGGCCCCCTGATACATTAGCACATCGTCTCCCACTTCTGCCGTTTCTCCAATAACCACCCCGGCTCCGTGATCTATGAAAAAACGCCTGCCGATTTTGGCTCCAGGGTGAATTTCGATTTCAGTCAGGAAGCGACTGATATGAGAGACGAAGCGAGCCAGGAAATACAGCTTATGCTTCCAGAGAAAATGGGCCAGTCGGTGAAACCACAGGGCATGTAGCCCCGGATAGCAGAAGATGACCTCAGCCACACTCCTTGCTGCGGGGTCTCTGGCAAATATCGTTTGAATGTCCTCTCTCAGTGTCCTGAGCAAGCTAACCTGTTCCTCCTGTTATGTATTCTGTGTCGTCTGGTAAAGCTCTTGAAAAAGCCAGGTAGACAGATAGCGCTCACCGCTATCGGGAAGAATCACCACTATAAGCTTACCTTTATTTTCCGGTCTTTTGGCTAACTTCAATGCTGCCCATGTTGCCGCCCCCGAGGATATTCCGGCCAGTATACCTTCCTCTTTGGATAGCCTTCTAGCCATCATTCCTGCATTTTCATTGCTAACCTGAATAATTTCATCGATTAAATCCGTTTTTAAAACATCGGGGATAAAGCCTGCTCCGATACCCTGAATCTTGTGAGGTCCCGACTCTCCCCCTGAGAGAACCGGGGAATCGGCAGGCTCAACGGCAATGGCTTTTAATTCAGGCTTCCGCTTCTTTAGAACCTCAGCCAGCCCGGTGATTGTACCGCCGGTTCCCACACCGCAAACCAAAATATCAATCCTGCCATTGGTATCTCTCCATATCTCATCGGCTGTAGTCAGCCGGTGTATTTCCGGGTTTGCCGGATTTTGAAACTGCTGTGGCATAAAATAGCCAGGATTTTCTGCCACAAGCTGTTCCGCTTTTCTTATCGCCCCGGGCATCCCTTCAGCCCCGGGTGTTAGCACCAGTTCAGCGCCGAAAACGGACAGGAGCTGCCTCCGCTCTAAGGACATCGTGTCGGGCATGGTGAGGATGAGCCTGTATCCTCTGGCAGCGCAGACGAAAGCAAGGGCAATGCCAGTATTCCCGCTGGTAGATTCAACAATTACCGTATCCTTGCCGATGAGCCCTTTCTCTTCGGCAGTAATAATCATCGACATCCCTATCCTGTCCTTCACACTCCCTAAGGGATTAAAGGATTCAAGCTTGGCTACTACCTCTGCTCTCATTCCCTCGGTTATTCGGTTTAACCTGACCAGGGGTGTATTACCGATTAATTCGGTACAGTCCTTGGCTATTCCTCTTGTAAGTTTCGGTATCTCTACCGTCTTATACTTAATCTTCTCCCCTTTTTGAATCATATCTGCCATCTTGATTGCCTCCTTATCCTGACCTTTCAGCCTGTTCCAGAAAACCTAGATGTAATACATAGCCTTTGCAGGCCGCCCTTTTTCCTTTTGTCGCTCAACCAAATCCTGTAAGGTTGTAGACTCCAGGATTCCATTCATTGCTTTTTTCAATTCACTCCATACATCTCTGGCGACACATAATTCTGAGCGAGAACACAGCTCCGGATTATTAACACACTCCACCGGAGCAAGTGAGCCCTCAAGAAGTTGAATAACCTCGTTCAATTTTATCTCTTCAGGAGATTTGGCCAACGAGACTCCGCCTCTGGCGCCTCGAGTACTACGTATTAACCCTCCCGCTATCAGGGGAGTTACTAAATGTTCCAGATATGACAGTGAAATTTGCTGCCTCTGAGCGATATCTTTTAGCAGTACAGGTCCCTCTCCCTGGTTAAGTGCCAGGTCCAGCATAGCCCTGGTTGCATATCGTCCCTTGGTAGAAAGTTTCATTAACCTGCCTCCTTGTAGACTATTATGATAAACATTATATACATTATTCTATAATAGAAAGGCTGTCAAGTTTAAGGATCAATCCGCAACTCAAAGCAAAGAAAGTAGATAAATATAATTTGCTGTTTTTTACGTCACTGAACTAAGTAGGATAGAATATGAGTGAATAGTTGCGCATGAGATTGATATGAATAGAGAGAGCTTCGAGGAGATTGTATTCAGAGCCATAGAGAAACTACCGGCCGAGTTTCGCGACAGGCTGGAGAATGTTGATGTTGCGGTGGAAGACTGGGCCAGCGCCAGCCAACTAAACAAAGTGAGGCTCAAACATCACGGTCAATTGCTGGGACTTTACCAGGGAGTGCCCCAGACCAGGCGTGGTGTGCGTTATGGAATGGTCTTGCCTGACAGAATATATATCTTCCAGAAGCCCATTGAGGCCATGTGTCATTCAGAAGAGGAAACAGAGCGCAAAATAGCTGAAGTGGTTCAGCACGAGATAGCGCATCATTTTGGCACCGATGAGAAAACCTTGCGCCAGATTGAAAGCAACAGGCGAAGAAAGCAACACTAATCATACCAGGCAAACCTGCTTCCCTGTACAACCGAGGACATGAGGCAACCCTTTTGGCATAATTCTGATAGGTAAAGGTGCTAGTAATGAAGGAATGGCCGGGGATATTGCTATATCTGCTGCTTATAGAGGCACATAGCTGAAGCGTGCTAAAATAGGAAACAATGCTCAATTCCTTCAAACAGTTCCGCCCTTTCTATGGCTGGTATATAGTTGGGGCTACATTCATCATTGGCTTCTACGTGGTTGGAGTCGTATTTTACGGTTTTACCACCATCTTCAAGCCGATAGTTGAAGAGTTTGGCTGGAGCTATACCCAGGTGTCGCTGGCCGCCTCACTGCGTGGTGTAGAATCAGGACTGCTGGCGCCGGTTGTTGGTATTCTAATCGATCGCTGGGGACCAAGGCGCATAGTATTTATCGGAGGTTGCCTGACCGCGCTTGGTTTGTTTATGCTAAGCCGTATCGATTCCCTTGCCTCTTTCTATATTTCCTTCGTGCTCATCTCAACAGCTATGAGTACCTGCACGATTACTGTATTGATGACCGCTGTCTCGAACTGGTTTCACAGAAAGGTTGGCCTGGCCATGAGTATTGTTAGCTGTGGATTCGGAGCAGGCGGACTGGTGGTCTTCATGATGTCTAGGCTGGTGGATGTCTGTGGGTGGCGCCTGACGGTGCAGGGCTTGGCGTTCGGTGTCCTGGTGATTGTATTGCCCCTTGCAATGTTGCTAAGACATAAACCACAGCAGTATGGCTATCTTCCGGATGGAGATACTCAACAGATGGTTAAAACATCGGCAGGGAAGGTTGTTGTCGAGGTGAGAGAATATGGTATTACCATACGGGAGGCTGTGAAAACGCGCACCTTCTGGCTCATGGCGGTTATGTTCGTCTGCCAGCATATGATGGTTAGCACAGTAGTTACCCATGTCATGCCGTATCTCACCAGCGTTGGCTTGAGCACAACTATAGCAAGCCTGGGGGCGGCGGGGATTCCCCTGGTGAGCATAATGGGTAGGCTGGGATTCGGCTCGCTGGGTGACAAGAAAAGCAGGAAAAGGTTGATGGCCGTTATGTTTGCCATGATTTCGCTTGGATTGCTGTCGTTCCAGATGGTTGGCTCTTTTGCCCTTCCCGGCGTCATTGGCTTTCTGGTACTGTTTGGCTCAGGGTCTGGTGGGTTTAATGCAATTCGCCCTGCTTTTGCCCGAGAGATATTTGGC
>JAUVYX010000035.1 GCA_030602865.1 Dehalococcoidia bacterium
CGACACAGGTGGGGGCATTGCCACAGAAAACGTTCAAGAGATTTTCGACCCCTTTTTCACCACAAAGCCTTCTGGACAGGGGATAGGGCTGAGGCTTTCCGTATCCCGTGCCATCATCAAAGAGCATGGAGGAGAAATCACGTGTGAAAGTGAGCCAGACATCGGTACGAAGTTTAGGATTTTATTGCCAATAAACAGAAGAAAAGATAAGAGGGGGCAAAATGAGCAAGCAAATTCTAGCAATTGACGATGATGAAGCGGTGAGAATAGAGGAGGTTTCACCTTCTCCCTTCAAGGTATAGGGTTAGTCTAATGCTGCAGATAATTAAAAATCGGTGGAAAAAATCCGGACATAAGCCCATAGAGCACAAGCAAGGGCAGATAGACCCGCACAGGTCAGAGCTGTACAGAACTTTGGCGAGTAGCTCACCAGCCGGCGTTTACATTGCTCAGAATAGAAAGTTTCAGTTTGCCAACCCTCAGCTCCAGAAATACACCGGCTTTAGCCAGGATGAATTGTTGGGCATGAGTCCTCTAATGCTTATCTATCCTGAAGATAGAGAGATGGTGAGGGAAAATGCCATAAAGATGTTGAAAGGAGAGCGTTCCTCTGCTTATGAGTTCAGGATTATTACCAGGGGTAGGAAGGTAAGGTGGTTTATGGAGACAGTCACATCTATTCAGCACGGAGGAAAACGGGCAGCCCTGGGAAATTGTATAGACATCACCGAACTGAGAGAGGCAAAGAATAGGCTGGCGGACCTGGAAGCCCTTGAGTCTTCTGTTCTGGATGCTATTCCTGCCTCAGTTCTCGTTTTGCGTAATCGCCGCATAATCTTCGCCAGTGATGGTGTAGAGGCTACTTTTGGCTGGAAGTCTGAGGAGTTAATCGGCAAAACTACACAGGTGCTATACCAAACTAAGGAAGAATATGAAGAAGCCATGAAACGCGCTTCTTCTGTGCTTGAGCAGCGAACCATTTTCATTGAGGAGCTTCCCTGCCGACGTAAAGATGGCAGGGATATGACCTGCCTGGTGAAAAGCTTTAGAATAGGTGGGAACCCAAAGGAAAATAAAGTTCTGGCTACTTTTGAAGACATCAGCGAGCGCAAGAAGATGGACGAGGAGGCACAGGAACAAGGGCATAATCTCAACAATCGTATTAAGGAACTGAATTGCCTCTACACCATTTCTAAGCTCATTAAGGAGCAGGACATTTCAGTTGAGGAGATATCCAAGGGCATAATCTCCCTTATTCCCCTTGCCTGTAAGTATCCGGAGGCCACTTGCGCACGACTTATTTGGGAAGGGCAAGAATTTAAAACGGGAAACTATGAGGAAACTACTCAGAAGCTGGTTCGCGACATTATTGTGGGTGGCAAGCAGATTGGCTCTCTGGAAGTCGGTTGCTTGAGAGAAGGACCAGAGAATAGTCCTGAACTTTCCCTGGGGGAAGATATAAATTTGATCAACACTATTGCCGCACAATTGGGAGAAATCATCAGGTACAAGCGAGTGCAGGAGATGCTTCGGAGCTCTGAGGCAAACTTGCGCAATATCATAGCCATGAATGCGGATGGGATGATCGTTTTAGATAAGAAAGGGATTATGCGTTTTGTTAACCCTGCCGCCTTGGGCCTCTTTGGCCGCAAGGCAGAGCAACTTCTCGGCGAATCATTCGGCTATCCTGTGGTGGCAGGTGAGAAAACGGAGGTTGACATCGTTCACAAGGGAGGAGAAGCAATTACAGCGGAAATGCGTATGGTAGAAATAGACTGGGATGGGGAAAGTGCCTGTCTGGCATCATTGCGCGACATCACGGAGCGCAGGCAAATCGAGCAGATGAAAACTGATTTCGTTTTGCTTGTTTCTAATCAATTAAAAAACCCGATGGCAGAGATAAAGGGGCATATTGAAAAAATGCTTACGGGGTTGGCGGGCGATTTAACCGCTAAACAAAAGCAATATCTTGAGAAAATGCAAGAGACGTGCTCCAGGAGTTACCGCTTAATCTCCAGCTTGCTGGACGTATCCAAGATCGAACGCGGAGTGATACCAGTTGATATACAGCCCGTCAAATTAGAAGAAGTTGTGGATTTAGCCCTTCAAGAGTATGCTGAGAAAATGGAGAAAAAGGGGTTAGCACTGAACCTGGAGAAAATGGATAGTGAACTTATCGTTCTTGCTGACAAAGATAAAATGGTCGAAGTATTAAGCAACGTTATCGACAACGCAGTCAAATTCACCGATGAAGGGTTAATCACCATTAAGATGAAAAAAGAAAGCGGTTTTGGTATCGTTGAAGTAGCAGACACAGGAAAAGGGATATCCCAGGATCTACTGGATAAACTATTTGAAACAAAGCAATTTTTCGCTGGCAGTCTATCATCAGAGAGTGGTCTGGGTCTTGGTTTGCATCTTGCCAGGAATTTTATGGAGCTACAGCACGGAGACATCTCCACAAACTCTATCAATGGCAAGGGTAGTAGCGTTGTTCTTAAAATTCCTTTAGCTAAATATGAAGTTCCCCTACCCAAAGAATAAAACAGGGCTTCAACCCCCCTTTGTAATGGCTGAACATTAAAATCCATTAGCTGGTTTTTCATGTCTCTGGGGTTACTGACTTTTCAAGGCGACGGCTTTGCAGAATCAATTTGACATCACGACCAAGCGGCAATCAAGGGCTTCCTCCTCAATGATTACAGGAGAAGGACTGCCTTCTTCCCATTGACTTAATATACAGCAAAGGGTAATCTAACACCATGTCGACCGGTGCCCCCTCCGAGGGGCGTTTTCCCATAGTAAACAAAGTCCCTTTTTTCTATGGCTGGATTATCCTTCCTACTGCCGCACTTGCCCTGTTCATGTCAGGGCCCGGGCAGACCTATACTATCTCAATCTTCGTAGACCCGATGATAGCCGAGCTTGGCTGGTCACGCACCATGGTATCAGGATTATACACAGCAGGCTCGCTGACCGCCGGAGCTGTCATGATTCTGGCAGGGCGATTGCTGGACCGATATGGCGCTCGAGTAATGCTCACTGCGGTAGCTGCCCTTTTTGGCCTGGCTGCCCTGTGGATGAGCCAGGTGAACAACCAGGTAGAGCTATACCTTGGATTGGCAGCCGTCCGTGTCCTCGGACAGGGTGCTCTCCTGCTTTTTCCTACCACCCTTATTTCCATCTGGTTCGTCGAGAAGAGAGGAAAGGCAGTTGCGGTGGGAGCTACAGGACTGGCATGCTCCCAGGCAATATTCCCCACCGTAACACACAGACTTATTAACAGCATCGGATGGAGAAACGCCTGGGTTTCCATTGGATTCTCTATGTGGACATTGCTGCTTATTCCGGTAGCATTTTTCACGCGGCGCTCCCCCGAGTCCATCGGCCAGTTGCCCGATGGCAGAAAAAAGAACAGCAGCGACATACCAGGCAAACAGGACACAGATTATAAAATCGAGGCCTCCTTCTCGCTGCACCAGGCAATGAAGACGAGGGCCTTCTGGCTGCTGATTATCACTGGCATTTCTCTACCTCTGCTGACCACTGCACTGTTCTTTCACCACGTATCATTAATGGAATGTATGGGCATCAGTCCTGCCGTCGCCGCCTCTGTATACATGGCAATCGGGCCACTGAATATGCTGGGGACATTCACAGCCGGCTTCATGGCAGACAAGGTAACCAACAGGTACCTGCTGGCAGCAGGTCAACTAATGATGGCAGCTACAATGCTGTGGATTTTCGCCATCAGCTCGACCTGGCAGGCACTGGTTTATGGAGCCATGATGGGACTCACCATCGGCTTTACCAGTAACATCAACACGGTTATCTGGGCAAACTACTTCGGGCGGCGCAGGCTGGGCAGCATCCGAGGGGTAGCCGCCGCTTTCATGGTAACTTCCGCCGCCCTGGGGCCCCTCCCGTTCGGTTTCCTCTTCGACAACACAGGCAGCTACTCGCTAGCCATCCTCATTTCACTGTCGCTGCCGCTGATTTGCTCAATCACCGCCCTGCTGGCACGCCCACCGCAGATTGATATGGTAGCGGAAGACAGCTATGACGGTGTGTAAACTTACGGGACAGGGTGTAAAATTGCTCAATCCTGGCAATGGAAAGGCTGAATTGCCGCTGCCGGGGATAGACAAAAGGAGGCACAAATGAAGATAGCCGCCATCCGCACATACGCAGTAAAAGGCCGTCACTGGCCCAGGTTCCCCATGGTTTTTGTTGAAGTTGAAACTGATGAGGGAATCACCGGTCTTGGAGAATCGCTTCTGTATCAATCAAACGGCATAATCGAGGCCATCCACGCCATAAAGGGACTGCTCATCGGGGAGGACCCGCGAGATATCGAGCGATTGTGGGAGAAGATGTTCCGTCTGGGAAATCCGGGACCCGCCATCAGCGGCGTAGAAATAGCCCTTTGGGACATCCTTGGCAAGAGTCTTGGTGTTCCTGTCTACCGATTGCTTGGAGGGCGCTGCCGCGAAAAGATAAGAGTGTACTGTGATGGATTCTTCCGCGGAGCAGATTACAATCCGGGGGAATACATGGAAAAAGCTAAGGAAGCCGTGGATATGGGCTTCACAGCGCTGAAGATGGACGTAGACGAGCCACTTGAATCCGTAAATAAGGAACTGGGCAGGGCAATTACACTCAAAGAGCTTCGACAGACTGTTAAAATGGTCGAGGCAGTAAGAGAGACAGTCGGTCCCGAGATAGACCTGGCAATCGATGCCCATGGTGCTTTTGACATCACCACGGCACTGGCTCTGGGCAAGAAACTTGCTCACTGCGACCTGCTCTGGTTCGAGGACCCTGTGCCGCAGAGTAACCTCTCTGTGATGGCAAAGGTGGCTCAATCCATCGATATCCCCGTCTGCACCGGTGAGATGTTGCGCTCCAGGTTTGAGTTTCGTGAACTGTTCGAGCGACAGGCCGCCGAAATAATTATGCCTGACGTTGCCCGCACCGGCGGTATGCTGGAGATGAAAAGGATAGCTGCTATGGCCGATACCTATTTTATGCTGACAGCTCCGCATAACATGGTAGGACCTGTATGCACCATGGCAACCGTCCATCTCTGCGCATGTACTCCCAACTTCCTGATCATGGAGTATCAACTGGGCGATGTGCCCTGGATTGACGACCTCATCAGCAGCCCCATTCCAATAAATAAGGGGTACCTTGAAATACCTGAGAGACCGGGGCTCGGCATTGAGTTAAACAAGAAAGAGATGGAGAAGTACCTCGTCTGAAACACCACACAATGGTGCCGACACTTCAGTATAGTTTTTCTTTTAAAAGTCGAAGTGAAAATTATCGGGGTCGGGTCCGATACGATGATTCCTGTTCAGTCCATCGATGATATCCATCTCCCCCGGCTCAAGGTTGAAATCGAAAATGGAGATGTTCTCCCTGCCAGAACCTCAGACCAACCCTTCGTTGGCGAACACCGACAGTATCTTCCCGTAGAATACCCTGTTGTAGTTTCCCTGCGGGAAACAGCGTGCCGCCACATCTTCGGGGATTCTCTCAGCTTCAAAATCGTTGGTATAGATAACCTGGCACTCGTAGTGCAGGATACACTCATCTATCATTGGAGTTCTAACATTCTTGCCAGCCAAGGCAGTTAAACCACATTTTGCGAATTTATCCACATCTCTGCCGGAATTCTTCCCGCAGAACAGTACTGCATCGCTCATCCCTTCCTTGGGCACGTTCACGGTGAATACCCCTGTCTGTTGCATGAAGTCATAGGTTAACCTCGACGGGCGAACCATTACCAGAAACATCGGCAAAGACCAGATGGTGCCAATCGTGCCCCAACCGATGGTCATTACATTAATGCTCTCATCTTTCCTCGTCGAGGTCAGCAATAATCCATCTTTCTGGAGTGCTTTAAGTGTGTACTGCAGATAATCGGTATGGCTTACTTCTATTTTTTGGGTCATTTATCCTCCTGCATATTTCTGCTAATGTTAGTGCATCTGATTCAATCTGTGCAACTCGGTAATTTTTGACAAATGTCTGCATGGGACATTACTATCTTGAGTTAAGTCAAAGCTCAAAAGCGTAGACAAATACAATATAATGGAGGTAATTCATGACAGACCAGGAGCATAATCCCAACAACGCAGCGATTATAGATAAAGCAGGCAAGAGAGCCTATGAGCTACTGGACGAATACCGCGGCTGTGCCCAGTGTATACTTGTTGCCCTGCAGGAGGCATTCGGGCTTAAGGGCGATATACTTGCGAAGGCCTCTGTGCTGCTATCAGGCGGGGTCGGAGGAACCCGGACATCAGCCTGCGGCCTGCTTACTGGTGCGTGCCTCGCCCTTGGAATAAAATATGGGCGTGATATCTCCATGCTTAAAGGTCCAGCGGATAAGGCTATAGAGCAAGGACAGACAGGGATCGATCCTGCAGGAAAGTTATGCAAGTGGTTTGAGCGTGAATTCGGCACTATGAACTGCTCTGAGATTCGTTTCTCCCATCTGGGAACAGAGCTGAACAATAAGGTTCCCTGGCAGAAACAAATGGAGGATGACCTGGGTATGCATATTCATTGCTGCGAGCTGGCAACAGAAACTGCCAGAAGAGCGGCTGCCCTGATGATTAACCCGAACCTGGGCATCCTGGAACTGGAACAGGTATAAAAGGCAGAAGCATAAAGGTAGCCGATAGGAGAATAATCCCTGCAGGTGCCAGGTAATCAGGGACTCCGCTATTTCCAGGAGAAATTTATTTCAACTAATTTTGGTTAGTAAAGATATCGACGACCTATGTTTAAGGAAGACAAATTCCGATGAGTGAAATGTATGTGCTATGGATAGTTACCGGACTGGCTCTTATTGTGTCCTTTGCTGCCAGCCGCGGGAAGACCGTTCAGGCACTGAGGATTGCTCTTAAACGACTATTAAAAATTATGCCCCCCTTCCTGGTGATGATGATGCTGGTATCGGTGGTTCTTTACCTCGTTTCGGATGAGATGATTGCTCACTACTTGGGCAACGAAAACAAGTACTTCGCTGTGCTTTTCGCCTCGATGATAGGTTCAATTACCGTTTTACCTGGCTTTATCGCTTTCCCGCTTGCAGGGATGTTACTCAGCAGGGGAGTGATGTACATGGTTCTAGCCGCTTTTACCACTACCCTTATGATGGTGGGAGTAGTGACCTATCCCATTGAAAAAGCATATATGGGTAGCCGGGCAACAATCATGCGTAATGGACTGGCCTTTCTTATCGCCCTCATTATTTCAGTTGCAGTGGGCATATTGTATGGAGAATTACCATGAAACCAGGCAAACGTAGTGCCGTCATAATTGTTGCTTATGCCATCTTCCTGATAGTCTCCTTTCTGATAGAGTTCAAACCCGGCCAGCAAATCGGGCTGAATTTCAGTAACTTTGCACTGACTATGCTTCGCATTGTGCCATTCGCCTTTATCCTTATCGGCTTATTCGAGGTCTGGGTGAAGAAAGAAACGGTGGAGAAACACCTCGGTATAGAATCTGGTATCCGTGGTTACCTGTGGGCTATCCTGCTTTCCAGTACAACGGTTGGCGGAATTTATGTTGCTTTCCCTGTTTCCTATAGCCTCTATAGGAAGGGGGCACGCCTATCGGTAATCTTCACCTATCTCAGTTCAGCCGCCATCACACGAATCCCAATGACTATCTTCGAGGCTTCCCTACTTGGCATTAAGTTTACTGTAATCAGGTTCCTGGTCTCTATACCGCTGGTGATACTGAGTTCTATATTGCTGGAGAAATAC
>JAUVYX010000239.1 GCA_030602865.1 Dehalococcoidia bacterium
CTGGATAGATATGGAATTAACTACCATTTCAACAGGGTTGTTCCCTTTATACAGCAGGCAAATAGAAAGGATATGTGCCCCCTGGAGAAGTTATCAATCGGCAAAGGACCTGAGGAGTTCTACCAGGCACTTAAAGCCAGGATTAAAAACCAGCCATAAATATTTGGCCCAATCAAAAGGAGTCCTGATGGAAAAAATAAGACTGGGCAAGACTAATATGATGGTACCGAAGCTGGGATATGGCGGCATCCCGATACAGAGAATTGCCGAAAATAAAGCAATAGCTGTGGTCAAGAGGGTTTTAGAATTAGGAGTCACTTTCATCGATACCGCAAATGCCTATACCAATAGCGAAGAGCGTATTGGCAAGGCGATATCAGGGCAGAGGGAGAGGCTCATTCTAGCCACCAAGACATTAGCCAGGACAGCAGAGGGGGTTGAGGAGCACCTGGAGCTAAGCCTCAAGCGACTGGGAACCGACTATATTGACCTCTACCAATTTCACAATGTCAGCAATTCAGACACGCTGGAGCAGATTCTCAAACCTGAAGGGTCCATGACTGTGGTAGAAAAGGAAAAGGGGAAAGGACGAATCAGGCATATCGGCGTTAGTTCACACCAGATAGACACCGCTATAGAAATCGTGAAGTCAGATCGCTTCGAGACCATTATGTTTCCTTTCAATTTCATCAGTGATGAGGCAGCCATTGAACTGATACCGCTTGCCAGAAAACACGATGTGGGATTTATCGCCATGAAATCAATGGCTGGCGGGATGATAGATAATGCCAGTATCGCCTTCAAGTTCTTCTCTGAGTTCCCCGATGTGCTTCCAATACCTGGTATAGAGAAGGGCTCAGAAATAGAGGAGATAATCCGGATACTGGAGGCAGGGGAAGAAATGACAGCAGCTGAGAGGCAGGAGATGCAACGAATCAAACAGGAAGTGGGAAGTACCTTCTGCCGGCGCTGTGAATACTGCCAGCCATGTACAGCAGAAATACCCATATCAACTGTTATGCAATTCGCCAGTATAATGAAGCGAATGCCTCCCCAGCGGATATTTACAGGAAGGATTGCTGCCACCATGGAAAAAGCAGTCGACTGTATCAAATGTGGAGACTGCGAGGGACGCTGCCCTTATCACCTTCCCATCATGGAAATGATAGAAAATAATGCCAAGTGGTACCAAATAGAAAAAGGAATGCACCCCGATATAGTGTCTTCAGCATAGGCTTACCCTGGCATTTTCTCAAGGGAAATGACATTTTTATCCCAAACTTACAGAGCAGAAGGAGGTCATAGTTCAGGGAGTTAAACATGTTAAAGGATTTAGTGGCATCAAACAGGAGTTACCGCAGATTCTACCAGGATTTCCCTATAAAAATGGACTTGCTTAGAGAACTCGTCAACCTGGCGCGGCTCTCCGCTTGTGGTGGCAATTGGCAGCCGTTGAAATATATCCTCTCCTGCGACCCCCAGAAGAACGCTGCCCTTTTTCAACACCTGTCCTGGGCTTCACATTACAAAGATTGGCAGGGACCAGATGAAGGAGAGAGGCCATCAGCACATATCATCATTTTAGGAGACACAGAGATACGGCAGAGGTTTCTCTGCGATCACGGCATCGCCGCACAAAGTATCATGCTGGGTGCTACGGAGAAGGAATTGGGCGGCTGTATCTACATCTCTATACACGAGGAAGGACTCCGCAAATCCCTTGAAATAGCACCACGTTATGAAATCCTCCTTGTGTTAAGCTTAGGGAAGCCAAAGGAAAAGATAGTCATAGAGACTGTCGAAGACGGTGGTGATATCAAATACTGGAGAGATAATGAAATGGTACATCACCTGCCCAAGCGCAGCTTGGAGGAGATTATCCTGAACTAGCAATCTTGAGGGAGAAAATTTGAAAGAAAATATTATGTATCCGTGGGAAGCAATTGTACACATGATCAAGGCACAGGGAGTTGAATTCGTATTCGGGATAGGCGACAGCCATCTCCAGCTATATGCGGAAAAAGTGCCGGGAATAACGCCGATAAACCTGAGATACGAAGGTTCCGCCCCCTTTATGGCCATGGCTTACTCACGGCTAAGCGGCATGCCCGGTGTATGTAGCACTAGCACTGGTCCGGGTGTGGCAAACCTGATTCCCGGAGTTTTAGAGGCCTACTCCGCCTGTTCACCACTGGTGATAATCTGTCCAGCTATCAGTCAGAAGACGGAAGGAATGGGCGAGTTTCAGGAAAGCGACCAACTGGGAATGATGAGGCCAATAACCAAATGGTGTGCTCGAATTCCCTATGCAGAACGTATTCCATGGTTTATCTACCGTGCCTTCTCTATTGCAATGAATGGGCAGCCTGGACCTGTTTTTCTCGAACTTCCCTATGATGTTGGTGGCAACATCACCCAAGGCCTGGACATAGCAATTAAAGAGCCTGAGTATACACGGGCAAAGAGAATTCGCACGGCAGGCGATCCGAAACTTATTTGTAAGGCAATAGAACTTCTATTAAAAGCGGAGCAAGCAGTGGTCATAGCAGGCAATGGAGTAATGCTTTCACATGCTTCAGAGGAATTTAAGGAATTTATTGAGTTGCTGGGAACGCCTTTTGTGACCACGCCGGGGGGAAGGGGAATCCTGTCTGAGGATCACCCCCTGGCACTCGGGCTAAG
>JAUVYX010000126.1 GCA_030602865.1 Dehalococcoidia bacterium
ATTTGCAATCGCCTTCTCCAAGACCTCCTGAGGCTCGCTACCACTTCGCTGGCTGGCAAGTTCCATTGCCTCATAGACAATACCTTCAGCCGTCGCTTTTTGCCCTCTCATCATTATCCTATTGATAAACTTAGCAACTAGCTGGCGATTATATTTAGCATCAGGTGCTGGTATTCTCTTTACTACTTTTTTCGATTTTCTTGACATTCGATTCCCTTTTTTAGCCCTGATTTCGCTTCGTACCGTAAAGACTACGTCCTCGTTTACGGCCGACCACACCCTCGGCATCAAGAGTGCCACGAATAATATGATATCTGATACCTGGCACGTCCTTGACCCTGCCACCACGAATCATAACTACAGAATGTTCCTGTAAATTATGCCCTTCACCAGGAATGTAAGCATTCACTTCCATTCCATTAGTCAACCTTACACGAGCCACTTTACGCAGGGCAGAATTAGGCTTCTTTGGGGTAACGGTTTTAACCTGAATACATACCCCTCTCTTCTGGGGACATCCCTTTACCCATCTGGTTTTATTATTCATAGCATTATGAATAAAATGCAACGCAGGTGCCTTAGTTCGCTTATTAATTTTCTTACGCCCTTTTCGGACAAGCTGATTAATCGTCGGCATTACTTTTCCCCACCTACTTTATACAGTCCAAAAAGCCACCTAGCTATACACTGGGCCACAACACCCAAAAACCCAGCCCAGTTTCAACCAGCTGGCTTTTCTTTAGCCTTCAGCGATTTATTCACTTATATATCATCGCTAAACACAGAAATTTAACACAAAGAACTCATAGTGTCAAACGATCGCTGGATTGACAAGCCTTTCCTTGTCCTCTAATATGCTACTAGTTACTCTTTTCAGGCGAATCAGCTAAGGCCTTTATTAGCAAGCAGGGTGCAAGCCTGAATAGCACCCCGCGTTTTTATCAAGGTAAGGAGACAAATCACTATCATGCTGCGAATAAGGAGTATAGATATCAGCTTGGGCTTTCAGGTGCTACACGCCTAAATACTTTGCTGTCAGCAATTTCAATATAACACATGTAAATCAATTCCTATTCAGCATGCGCTTAAAGATACACTATGATTATTCAATGTGATTTTGATGGCACCATCATAAACAACAACTTGAGCACTTTGATTAGAGAGAATTTTGCTCCCATAAACTGGCATGGCATTGAATCCGATTATTTAGAAGGAAACATTTCTGTAGAACGAAGCAATAAATTGCAGTTTTCCTTGATAAAAGAGCCAAAAGAGAAATTGCAAGAATTTGTACGCCAGCACATTGCGCTCAGGGCAGGTTTTATTGACTTTGTCAGTTATTGCAATAAGAAACACATACCTTTTGTTATTGTCAGCAGTGGGCTAGATCTTTATATAGAGCCTGTTTTAAAAGAGATTGGTTTACACAATCTTGAGTTTTACTGTGCTCAAACAGCTTTCACCCGCAACGGTATCGAGGTATCCTATTATGACCCTGAAGGAACTTCCATCGACGAAGGATTCAAGATTAGCTACCTTAGGTGGCTTCAGAAAAGAGGTGGAGAGGTTGTTTATCTGGGAGATGGCCTCTCTGATCTGGATGCTGCTCATCATGCTAGCCATGTATTTGCCACTGGCAACCTGCAGTATCTACTTGAGCAAGAATCAATTACATACCACAGTTTTTCCGACTTTCACCACGTACTCCATATAGTTAACCATCTTTCATGACCTTAATTCATGATCGATTAGAGCCATATAGGACAGCTTATAACTGCTCAGTCACAGAAGCCCCTTAGTATAAAGACAAAACGGATAATGGATGATTTACTGATAACATACACTATGCTAAGTTCCGTAGCAGGTTATCAACGGAGAGGTTGGTTGCTACGCCTGTTGTGTCATAAAATGGTGGGCCATTGTGGACTCGAACCACAGACCCCGGTCTTATCAGGACCGTGCTCTAACCAACTGAGCTAATGGCCCACAACAGATATACTATAGCTTTTGCTCAAAGCAGGTGTCAAACCAAAACAAAGTGCTCAAACTACAAAACAACAGGCCATCTTAAATAGAACCATCCAATTCCTTTATCCAAGTATTCCCAGAAAAACGCCTCCAGCAATAGCAGCACCAATGGCTCCAGCTACATTAGGCCCCATAGCATGCATCAATAAGAAGTTCCTTGGATTTTCCTTCTGCCCCATTACCTGTACCACTCTCGCCGACATTGGTACAGCCGACACCCCTGCAGCTCCAATCATCGGATTTATCTTCTCTTTTGAGAATATATTCATTATTTTAGCCAGTATTACGCCGGCTGCTGCTGCACTGGCGAAAGCCACAACTCCTAATATCATTATCAATAGTGTTGTGGGCTTTAAAAATACCTCTGCAGGCATACTTGCGCCGATGGTCAGTGTCAGGAAAATAGTCACAATGTCAACCAGTGACGTCTGGGCAACACCGCTAAGCCTTTCGGTAACACCACACTCTCTGAACAAATTACCCACCATGAAAAGCCCCATGAGGGGAGCTGCTGCAGGAACCAACATTATCACAACAACTGTGGTTATTACAGGAAACAGGACTTTCTCTAACTTCGAGACATGGCGTAGCTGCGGTTTCATATAAATAGCTCTTTCCTTTTTTGTGGTGAGCAATTTTATTATTGGAGGAAGAATAATAGGAACAAGTGCCATATAAGAGTAACAGGCCACAGCAGTAGCTCCTATTAAATGAGGGGCTAGAATAGAAGTAACATAAATAGTTGTTGGTCCTTCAGCTCCACCTATTATGCCTATTGAAGCCGCCTCAGCAAGACTGAACCCGCCCATTAACGCCAGGAAGAAGGCAAAGTAAACTCCAAACTGTGCAGCAGCGCCTAATAGCAGCGTTTTCGGATTAGCCAGCATCGGACCAAAGTCGGTCAAGGCTCCAAGGCAAAGGAACATAACAGGTGGTAAAAATTGCCACATAATTCCAAACTTAAATATTCTGGATAGAATTCCCACCGGAGTCGTTGGTAAAACTGACTGGTCGGTTTGCTCCATGGTCAACACTGAAGCCAGTATCTGGCCAGCCTCCACATGTTGTCCTGGTGAGACTTTAATCTCATCTACTCTGCCAAAAACAGGAGCTTTCATCTCCCCAGAATCAAGTTCAAAGAGGATATCCCCCTCCTTAAACTTTTTCCCTTCCTCCAGTTGAACCTGCACCACATGACCTTCCACAGGAGCTCGCAGCACCATTTCGTAATCCATCACCCCACCAAGAGGCAAATTAACCAGAATCATACCAAACCCGATAGGAACCAATAACAGTGGTTCCATTTTCCGGGCAACTCCCAAGTAAATAAACAGGCCGCCTATGGCAATCACCAAGGCATTGCCCCAATAGAAATGCTGAAAGCCAGTTTCTAATAACCCAAACACCTTTGTTCCTCCAATCAACTATCGCTATGCTAGCCTATGTAAAGCTACTATACCTGTTGTCATTTCTTTGACTCGCCCTTATCGAGCCTATTCGACACAAACTTAGTTATCCAAACTACAAATCCCAATATTACCAGGATGGCAAAAACCAAACTGAAGCCACCCACTGCGATCTTTACAGCCAAATTCCAATCTATCATTATAGTGCCGAGCCCCCTTAATCTCTTTCCTCCCACAGGATATCTATCGTATGTTTTATAATCCCATAGCTAAATCCACGGTAACTAAGAAGGTTTTTCAAACGCCGTCGAAAGCTAGTTTGGTCCAGATAGCTAAATGTTCGCGCTCTATTATGCCCCAGGGCATAGGCATTACTCTCATCATCTATACCTTCAGTTACCTGCTGAATGATATCTTCCTCTACGTTTTTATCGACAAGTTCCTTGATTATCAACCGTTTACTCTTAGGCTCATGAGACAGCTGAGCATCTTTCCAGAACCTGGCAAAAGCATAATCATCAATTATATCTTGCTCTTTAAGCTTCTCAATAGTCTTTTCAATTACTTCCATGTTAAAACCACGTTTCCGCAGCCGCTGTTTCATTTCCCCTTCACTTCGAGGGCGATAACTTAGATAACGATAGGCTACATCAAGACATTGCTGAGATATATCATGGTGGACCACCTGACTATATGCCTATTTCCTCTATTTCGCAGTGGTCGTGGTTGC
>JAUVYX010000207.1 GCA_030602865.1 Dehalococcoidia bacterium
GTTTGGTTTACGAAACTGCTACAAAAGCATGGCTGGCATACATTGGGTTTCGAGGCTCAACATATGCCATTCGCTACCTTCCAGCAGCTAAGCGAGATAATAGCTGCTGAACACCTTGATTTAGAGCTCATTCCCTGCCAGGTAATGGTTGAAAGTCTCCGTTGCATAAAAGACACGGTGGAGTTAAACATAATCACAAAAGCAGTTCAACTTACCGACGCTGCCTTTACTCAAATCCTGGCCACAATCAGGCCAGGGATAACAGAAAAGGAAATGGCCTGGGAAATCGAGAGCTTCCTCCGTCAGAACGGAGCTGAGTCAACAGCCTTTGACATCATCGTTGCTACAGGTCCGAATACAGCCCTGCCCCATGCCAGACCAGGCGAAAGACGTCTCCAGCCAGGCGAGCCAATCCTGATAGATATGGGAGCCAGGATAAACGGTTATTGCAGCGATTTCACCAGAACAATATGTATTGGTAAGGCCGATAAGACACTACAAGAACTATACGATATTGTCCTGGAAGCACAACAGGCTGCTCTAGAAGGAGTTAAATCAGGCATGAACGGTGCCGAGGCTGACAATATTGCCAGAATTATTATCGAAGGTGCAGGATACGGCAACAATTTTGGACACGGATTGGGACACGGCATAGGTCTGGCGATACATGAAACCCCTTCCCTGTCACGACTTTCCAGTGATTTACTCAACGATGGAATGGTGTTTACCATAGAACCTGGAATTTACATTCAGGGCTATGGAGGTGTTAGAATTGAGGATACGGTAAAACTGGAGCAGGGTACTGTAAAGGTACTCACCAAGTCGGCAAAATATCTGTCACTCTAAGGACCATAACTGAAGGGCAGATTAAGGACCTTCTAATCCCGCTGGGATGGCGATCTACTAATAATAAGCAGGGGGTATCCAATGATTAGTGCAGGTGAATTGAAAAAGGGAATCGCCATTGAATTAGATGAAACTCTTTATCAGATTACTGAATATCAGCACATAAAAATGGGAAGAGGGTCAGCCCAGGTCAGGCTAAAGCTTCGTGATATTAAGAGCGGTAACACTACCGAACGTTCTTTCCAGGCCAATTACAAATTTACGCCAGCTTTCATGGAACACCGTTCAGTTCAATATTTATACACCGATGACGCCCTCTATCATTTTATGGACAACGAGAATTATGAACAAATCGTACTAACGGTAGAACAACTTGACGAAGCAATTAATTACCTGAAGGAAGGCCAAAGCCTTGATTTGTTAACATGCAAGGGAGAACCAATAAACGTGGAATTACCTGTCTCAATAGAGTTACAAGTCGCAGAAACAGAGCCCGGCTTTAAGGGCAATACCGCCACCGGTGGTACTAAACCAGCCAAGCTTGAGACAGGCCTCATTGTGCAGGTACCTCTCTTTATTAACACAGGAGATAAAATTAAAGTTGACACTCGCAATGGAGAATATCAGGAAAAGGCAAATTGATTAAAGCTGACCTGCACATCCATAGCTGTTATTCGCCGGATAGCTGTATTCCCCTGGAAGTTATCGTGGAACATTGCCTCAAGATTGAAATAAATTGCATCGCTCTGGCTGACCACAACAGCATTGAAGGGGCTTTAAGACTACAGGAAATAGCACCTTTTACCGTAATCGTTGCAGAAGAGATTATGACAACTAGTGGTGAAATTATGGGAATGTTTCTCAGCGAGGAGATTCCAAGAGGGTTATCCGCAGAGGAGACCATAGCCAGAATAAAATCTCAGGGAGGATTGGTAAATATACCTCATCCATTTGGACGATGGCCGCTTGATAACTATAAAAAACTAACATCACCTGAAATCATGGAGAAACTCGACTTGCTCGAGGTTTTCAATGCACGAACTCCTTTTTCGAACAACTCCAGTAAAGCCTGTGAACTGGCCAAGAAATACGGATTGCCTGGTGGAGCAGGAAGTGATGCACATACTTCCAGTGAAATCGGCAAGGCTTATGTGGAGATGCCTGAATTCAGCGGTCCTCAAGAATTTCTAGTCAGCCTGGCAAAGGGTAAAATTATCGGACACAGGTCCAGCCCGCTGATACACCTCGCCAGCACATGGGCAAGGATAAAAAAGAGGTAAATTCTGCACCCCCAATATATCCTTGGTTTAGAGTGAGGAGACAAAATAGGGAGGATACACTGATGTTGAAGCTCGGCTGGTTTTCCACAGGGAATGGAGAAGGCTCGCGACGGCTACTACAGGCAGTGCAGCAAAGCATTAGCAATGGCGATATCGACGGCAAAATAGGCTTTGTATTCTGCAACAAGGAACCAGGGGAGTCGGAACAAACCGACTTGTTTTTCAGGTTAGTACAGAGCTATGACATACCGCTAGTCTATTTCTCCAGCAAGAAATTCAAGGAGAGATTGCCCGCCAATACCAATTCCGGACAGGATGCTCCAGTTAGCTCCGCCTCTCACCATAATAGCAGTACAGACGCCTCCGGAGAGGAAATTGCATCGCAGCAGAGATGGCGTATACTCTACGATAGAGAGATAGATAAAAGGATTAAGGAATTCGCTCCGGACATCTGTGTTCTGGCAGGTTATATGCTCATCCTCGGTGAAGAGTTGTGCCAGCGATACACTATGATCAATATTCATCCAGCACCTCCCTGGGGACCGGTAGGTACCTGGAAAGAGGTGATGTGGAAACTGATAGAGCAGAAGGCAGAACAGGCCGGCGCTATGATGCACCTGGTAACCCCGGAACTCGATAAAGGTCCAGTAATCAGTTATTGCTCATTCCCAATTAAGGGCATGCCTTTTGATCCATACTGGAAAAAAGACGACAGGGAGAGCCTGTTTAAACTCATCCGCCAGTATGAGCTTGCCAGAGAATTTCCATTGATTATCTCTACTATCAAGGCACTTAGCCATGGAGATATTAGTATTAAAGATAATCTGGTAATCGATGCCCATGGGAAAACACTCAAGGGATACGACCTCAGCAGAGAGATAGATAAACTTGTAGCCGAGACCAGCTGAACTCAGATGTCAGTACAC
>JAUVYX010000192.1 GCA_030602865.1 Dehalococcoidia bacterium
TCTCCAACAAGGACACCTGACAATCCGGGAGTTACCCCACGTTGCAAGAGCTTGTTAATCCTTTCCCTGAGCTCATCCTTTATACCGGCAGAAATCGCCTTGCCGTCAATTATGCTGGCTGCCACTGTACCACCTCCAAAATATATTTATGAATTATCCTGCTCATGAGCTAAGCTTTTCAGCAGCCCGAACAGTATTGGACAACAACATGGCCGAGGTTACCGGACCGGTACCACCGGGGACTGGTGTTATCGCAGCAGCCTTCTCCTTAACGGCATCAAAATCAACATCCCCAACCAATCTGAACTTGCCGGTATCCGGGTCCTGTATTCGGTTCACTCCAACATCTATTACCACGGTCCCCTCTTTTACCATATCCGCGGTAATGGCTCTGGCTTTCCCCATAGCAGCAACAATAATATCTGCTTGCCTGGTTATCGATGAAAGGTCTTTAGTCCTGGTATGGCATACAGTAACAGTGGCATTAGCTCCTGCCTTCTTCTGAATAAGGATGCCCATTAATGGTTTCCCCACGATATTGCTCCTGCCACAGATGACAACATGCTTTCCCTCCGGGCTATGCCCACTTCGGATCAGCAATTCCTGAACCCCACTGGGTGTTGATGGCAAGAAAGTATCTTCTCCTAGAAGTAATTTGCCTGTGCTTATTGGATTTGTGCCATCTACATCTTTCTCTGGAGCAACAATACTTTCGGCCCTAAGCGTGTTAAGGTGTTTAGGTAGAGGTAACTGAAGGATAATGCCATGGAATTTCCGGTCATGGTTGAGTTTTTCAATCTCTGCATCGAGAACATTCTGGCTGACATCCTCGGAAAGCCTTATTGTTTCAGTAAAAATACCTACTTCCTCACAGCCTTTAGCGATGCTGCGCAGATAGGACAACGAACCCGGGTCTTCCCCCAGTAAAACCGCAGCCAGACCAGGAATCACTCCTTTTTGCTTCAACTTAACAATCCTGCCTTTTAACTCCTCCCTGATATCGGCAGCAATTTTCCGTCCATCAATTATCTCTTGCACCATGTTTCTCCTCCACTATTATTTATAATTATTTGTTTTAAATTCCCTCTTTTCTTTTTCTGCAATCATAGAACTCTGCTAATTCTAACTATTAAATCCTTTAGTGGTCAATGAAATATCTCTCTACCCTCTTGTTTTTTATATTTTCGATGTTCTATAATATAGCCCTTATGTCAGGAGAAGAAGGATAACTACGGGTGCTAACCTTTAGAAATATTTCTTCTCTTTTTTTTACAGTCGGCTGGTATATTCAAAATCAGAAAGGTAGTCTGTATATCAGATAATTGTTATGGCTTTTATAGTAACTGCTTTTACTGTATTTATATTTTATCTACTTATGACCACCGCCTCAGGAAACCTGTTATTATGGAGCAAAGAGGAATTGGTTGTCGGCGTTGTCTTAGCGGTTATTGTCGGGGCTATTACTAAAAAGATCTTCGTGAAAAAAGATCTTCGTATGCTTAGCCCCCGTAGAGTATTCCTGTTTCATATTTACCTCATCTTCGTGTGGTTACCAGCACTGGCTGTAGCCAATATCGATGTTGCCTACCGTGTAATAACAGGAAGGATAAACCCAGGTATCGTGAAAATTCAACCGAAATTACCAAACGATCTCAGCCTGATGATACTGGCAAATTCCATAACACTGACGCCAGGCACCCTGAGCGTAGAGGTAGATGAAAAAACAAATGCTCTCTACGTACACTGGATAAATGTAGATGAAGCGGCGCTGAAAAAAATGCCCAGGGATCCTAAATATGTATGTGGTAAATTTCCGGAATGGGCCAGGAGAATAGCGGGATGATGTGGATTGCGGCAGCCATAGCCCTTGTCATATTCATAGTTGGTGCTCTAATCAGGCTGATCATTGGTCCAACGATACCTGATCGTCTAGTAGCACTTGACACTATAAATACTATTGTAATAGTCATTATGGTTATACTGGGAGCGGCTTTCAAAGAGGTCCTCCTTATAGATGTTGCCATAGTTTATGCACTTCTTTCGTTTATAACAACACTTTTTATAGCCAAATATATAGAGAAAGGGAGTTTCTAGTGATTGTCGCCCTCTATATACTCATAGGCATCGGATGTTTCTTCAACTTGATTGGGATTATTGGGCTCCATCGTTTTCCTGATTTTTATACCAGACTACATGCCGCAACTAAATGTACCACTTTTGGGGCTATATTCCTGGTAGTAGCGGTAATTATACAATCCATAGCTACATGGGCAGCAGAAGGTGCTGCTTCTCCTGAATCAGTGATTGCGATACATTCCTTCGTGGCGTTGATTGCCCTTGTACTGACAAATGCCACAGGCGCTCATGCCATCGCCCGAGCTGGTCACAGAAGCGGAGTCAAACCAGCCAGAGCAGTGGTGGATGACATTGAGGGAGCAAAGATACATGATTGAGTCTGGATTTTTACACATTGCTATACCAGTGCTGATTGTAGTGTGTGCTCTATTAGTAGCGTGGTTCAAAGACTTGCTCGTCGCCACCATAGCGTTAGCGGCGCTAAGCTTGCTGTTATCACTGGAATTCTATCTGTTACAGGCTCCTGACGTGGCCATCGCCGAGGCTGGCATAGGAGCAGCGATTACCACGGCTATATTTGTTATCGCCATAAAAGCAACAAAGCGTATGTAGGAGAAGATTTGAGAAAGACTGCTACAATAATATCTTTAGGAATAGTCATTATGCTGTTCTTAGCGGTTGCGTTGCTAATGCATCCCTTCGGACAGCCGCCAGCTGATATGGACGATTACATAATTGATAACGCTCAGTCTGAAACCGGCGCCAACAACGTCGTGACTTCAGTCGTCTTCGATTACAGAGGATATGATACCCTGGGTGAAGCAACGATCCTGTTCACAGCGGTTACTGCAGTAGTAATGTTATTCAGGAGAACGAAAGAGGAAATAATATAGCAAAATGTCTAAGATCGTGAGAACTATAACCAATTTGTTTACTCCCTTCATTCTTATGTTTGGGCTCTATATCATTATACATGGACATATTACACCGGGAGGGGGCTTTCAAGGTGGTGCAGTATTCGCATCGGGAATAGCTTTGATTATAGTCGCCTTCAGTTCCGCCAAAGTACCGAAATATTTAAATGAGCGCCATCGTTCCCTTATAGATAGGAGCGGCGCGCTGATGTTCATCGGCT
>JAUVYX010000057.1 GCA_030602865.1 Dehalococcoidia bacterium
CCGCCGGAGACATGCACCTCCAGACTATCATCGCTGGGAACGTAGTATGATCCTCCATCACGCGATTTACTGGCTATGATGCTGTAGCTCCCCTCTTCTTCCAGGTAGATAATTACTTCGCCATTATCATCAGTGGTAAAGCTCTCGCCGTCAACCTCAATAATTGCTTCCGGAAGTAGATTCCAATATCCCGTACCACTCCAGCCATCTTCCCGGTAATATTCCACAGTCGCAGTAAACTCCTCTCCAGCCTGCACGGTGCTTTTACTCAGGGTAATCCTTAATGGATGGCAGCTTCCCGTAGCGCCCCAGAACCACAGCACCTGCTCATGTGGCAGACTGAGAGGCGTAGAGTTATATCCCAATAGAAACATATCCGAGGAGAAATTTGGGGCATAAGCATCATCCGGATTCCATACCCGATAACTCCAGCCAACAGCCCCCGAACTGGTATGGCCGCCTATGCTCTCTACAAACATGCCTATTCCGGGAAACCAGTTGTCATTCACTCCATAGGGAAAAGCACCCTGTTGACCGGCTTCTGCCAGTGCCGCAAGGACGCTGGTAGCTCCTATTAATCCGTCTGCTGCACCTCGGTCATGTCGCTCACCTGTTTTATCTCCTGCAACACATTCGGCAATATAACGGTCGTTGCCTCCCACGTCTTCCACGAAAAAATGCCAGGTGTTTCCACTGGTAGTGGGGATATTACTGGCCGCGGGAACAGTAATATCCCCTGACCAGATAAGCTGATACTCGCCAGTTTCGGTAAAGGTAGCTTCATCAGCAGGGCCCATGACCCTGAACCGTACCTGAACGCTTTCGTCGGCTATAACCGGCACACCGGGTGCAAAGTAAATAACAGGATAGCAGATCAATATTATGCAGAATAATAATAAGGTGGCTCTTCTATTACCGGAGTAGATTTTTAACATCGCACCACAGTTATGCTCTCTCTATTCAAAATTCGTTGTGCCAAATAATACAACTGTATTTTACTATAATCAATTATACTTGATATTAATATTTAAGGTTATGTTGCCATCCAGCGAAAATGTTACTTTTAAATACTATGGATTGACAGACAAGGTAGCCCGAGTGATATCATCCGGAAATAGCCACTCTATACATTCTCTATACAACAGTCGAGGATTAAATATGCAGCAGTCAGCGCAAAGTGATTTAGAACAAATTCCAGGGGTGGGCAAGAAGATTTCCAAGGCATTGATGGGATTGGGATTCTACTCAGTTCAAGACCTGGAAGGGCAGGACCCCGAGGAGCTTTACATCAGGCTCTGCTCGCAAAAAGGCATGCCGGTTGATCGCTGTGTCCTGTATGTATTCCGTTGTGCCGTATACTACGCATCAAACGAGAGCCACGACCCCAATTTATTGAAATGGTGGAACTGGAAAGACTGCTAGCCAGTGAAAAAAATTAAAATACTTTATGTTTGTCCCTGGGCTCACAGATGCATGAAGATTTTTACGGATTTATGCGGGCAGACAGGCAAAGAGTAGCTTTAAATAAATTGTCGGATTGTAAACGCAGACCTTGCCCTTGATGGCATGATAATACGCATTTGGGGAAAAAGACCAGTTGATTTCTAAAAGAGGAGCAAGTTGAGAATATGTCCGGAAAAGACCCGGTAACCACAGCCGGCAAAATCGGTAAATTTGTAAAGATAACTCTTGGAACAGGAATAGTCGGTATATTGCTTGGATTAATAGCTGTTCTGGTTGTTGCTCTGTTCATGAAAGAGTCTGTCGGATTCGGGGCGCTTGGTCTTGCTCTTGCTGGTGTTTTAGTGGGTTATCCTGTTGGTGTCATAATCGGTATTATCCTGACCAAAAAGGTTTTCCATTACCGTGGTTCCCTGTTACTTGGTATCCTGGGCAGTGTTCTTGGAGTAATAATTACGATGGGAGCTGCCGAACCACTTAATCTTAATACCAATCCGAACATCTTATTTGCTGTCTTTTTCCTGAGTGTACCAATCCTTTGCACGATCGGGTTCCTGCTGAAGAGCTAGATAAAACTCATCGTGTTAGCTTCAGGAGAATATGAAGTCCTTCCTTACTGAAGTATCAAGTTAGCTGCCAGGCTGGGGTAGATTGTTCTTCTTGAATCGCCTCTATTTTGATGTGCTATAGCACATTTATCTATATTATTAGCTTTTCGCTTGATAATTCTTGAATGGTTATCGTATTATGATGTTTGTCATTTCAAGATGTAGATACATGAAAATATTAGCTATATTTTAGAAGGAGGTGACCGGCGAAATGGGAATTATAGAACACATGAATGAGAGGGTGAAAAAGCTCAGTATTTTTGATATAAAATTATTTCAATGTACTGGAATATTTGCAGTTCTTGTTTTGGTAAAACTAATACCCGAAATAATGGATATAAACATATGGTGGTTTGTAGGCTTATTGGTGATCTGCGCAATAAAAACGGTTCATGTTCTTTTCATTAAAAAATAGTGGCCTGCTTCCCCAAAAACAGTCCAGACCCAATCTTAATATCGCCCCTATCCTGTCCTAACAATGGGGTCCACCTCACCCCAATATGGGGAGTTATCATGCTCACACTTACCATCATACAGTTAGCTACCAATGCATTGACTCATCGAAAGTAACTTTACAGATTCTGGCAGAGAAGAAGATTGTTTTGGCGGAAATAATATTGAAATTATCACTCGTCGTTGAGCATAAGCTCCGGCCTGGGAATCTCCTTGAAAGGTAAATGCATAGCTTTAAGCATCGAAACAGCATTCCTGGGCGCATATCCCTGCCAGTGATTATTAAAAAAGGCGAAGGTCTGGCTGACCTTTCCTGCTGCTTCCTTCACCTTACCAACCAGTTCATCTATTTCCTGGGGAGAATATAAATATCTGTACCTGGTCTCACTGTTTCCCCTCCACCACATTTCACTGTTCCTGCCATGAAAACGGAAATATGCCATACTGGAGGTTAATGGCAGGTTTGCCGCTATGGAAGAAGGAAACATCGGCTCGTCAATCTTCACCCAGGAAACATTGTTCTGCCTGAACAGCTCAGCGGGATATTCAGCATCGCTCCAGCTTTTATGCCTGAGCTCTACCGCCAGGTTATATCTGCTGAATATTCTGACAACGCCGTTTAACGTGCGCCGTCCAAAACCGTTGTTTTTGAAACTGGGAGGGAATTGTGCCAGCAAGGCACCTAGCTTTCCGCTTCGTACAAGTGGCGCGAGGCTTTCATCAAATAAGTCCACATCATCAGGATATATCGCCGATTCCTCACCTGAAGCCTCTTCATACATCACCGGATGAGTGAACTTCTGCCACAATTTAACCGTAAAAAGAAAACCATCAGGGACACTGCGAACCCATTTTTCTACATAGCTCGGGAGTGGTGGGCTGTAAAATGAACTGTTTATCTCTACCGTATTGAAGAACTGGCTATAATACTCAAGCTCGTTTACCCTTTGCGTGGGATAGAAGTACCCAGTCCACCTGCCTTCACCCCTGGGATAAGACCATCCGGATGTTCCTATATATATCTTCCCTGAATCAGCCATTTTTCCGCTTCCCTACGCTGTAATTATATGATAGTCATAAATTATCAGAAAGTAAACCTTAAAGGTATATGTAGTTCAGTCCTTCCTTTCCTCCGGTTTGCTGCGATTGTTTTCACTAACTCGCGATGACGGTTTCCCACACTGCCATACCCAATGAATTAGAAGATGTCCATAGGTAAAGTACTTGACAATATCATAGATAGAATGCATATTTTATACTGCTCATGCTCGTAAAAGGATGAAGCAGCGAGGTATTTCAAAAAATGAAGTTGAATATTGTATTGAGTATCCAGACAAGAAAGGAAATCCAATTTACACAGTATATACACCAAGTAATAGATACATAAAGGTAGTTGTTGACAAAAATTCTAAAAAAATGATTAAGGTCATTACAGTAGGTGATTAAGATGAAAGAGTTGATAGGAACAAGGGTAGAATATGATAAAGAGGCAGATGCTATATATATCTCTCTTAGTGATGACAAGTATGCCTATGGGAAAGACATAGATAATGAACGTCGTATTGACTATGATGCTAACGATAAACCCATAGGGGTTGAATTACTCTGTGTTAGCGAAGGTGTAATACTAGAAGATTTACCATATTCAAGTGAGATTGAAAAAATACTCATAGATAAACACATTAAAGTGTATGCATAAACGATAATATCAATAGGTATTGTAAGAAAAGAATACTATCCAGCACTCAAGAAATGCTGTAGCCTTGGTCAAACTTGCTCACCAGCACAGGTATGGCTTGAAAACTGATACCCCATAGGGCCAGGCAATAATACCACCATCCAAAAACTTAACATTTTCAAAGACTTCACTAGCCAGTATCCTCTGTGCCTGATAGGCACGTGTACCGGTTTGGCAATAGATAACTATCTCTGCATCCCTGGGCAAGCTCTCTAACTTTGACCGCAATTCTTTTAGAGGTAACAGTTTTGTTTGGGGGGTTTCGATACGGCAGCTATCCCATTCACCAGGAGAGCGTACATCAAGCAAAATCGCATTCTCATCCGTTTCAAGCAAATGCTTGACTTCCATGGGGTCTAATGCTGTCGCACATCCTGAGATTTTATTGCGGATGACGTTAGCCGCCTTATGCAGAGGGTCCATTGCATTACTGAATGGAGGCGCATAAGCAAGGTTAAGATTGGCTACATCCTCCGCAGTAGCCCTGAACGCCAGGGCGGTTGCAAGCACATCAACACGTTTGGCTACTTCACCAGGTCCCATTGCCTGCCCACCCAAAAGCCTGCCGCTTGATTTTTCAGCAACGAGCTTAATCAGAAGCTCCTTGCCACCCGGGTAATAGGAGGCATGCTCATAATCAGAAACAATAGCAGTGACTATTTCGTAGCCTGCTGCTCGTGCCTGCAATTCGCTGAGGCCGACACGTGCTGCATTATAGTCAAATATTTTTACAACCGCCGTACCCAGTACCCCTGGGAAGGTATCACTCCCTCCAGTTATGTTTGTTCCAATTATCCTGCCATGTTTGTTAGCCGTAGACCCCGTCGGAACAAGCACTTTCTTCCCGGTAATACGATTAATGTTCTCCACACAATCTCCACCAGCATATATATTGGAATCGCTTGTCTGCAGATACTGGTTAACAGCAATGCCGCCAGTATCTCCTATAGTAAGCCCTGCATCTCTAGCCAGCTCTATGTTCGGTCTGGCTCCAATAGACAGTAACGACATCTCAGCATCAATTTCAGTATTTTCGGTAATCACCTTTCTTAGTACCCCATCCCCATTACCAACAAAGCCCTTGACTTTCTGCCCTAAAAGCAACTTTACACCCCTGCTACGCAGATGTTTTTCAACCTTGGCAGCTACCTCAAAATCAAGTAGTGTGGGCAGTACCCAGTCAAGTGCCTCTATCACAGTGACATCCAACCCCTGAGAAGCAAAAGCTTCAGCCATCTCCATTCCAATCAGGCCAGCTCCAACAATAACCACACGCTTCACCCCGGAAGCTGATACCGTAGTCCGTATCGTGTTAGCATCGTCAATATTAGCTAATGTATGAATACCTTTGAGATGCACCCCTTCCAGTCTTGGAACTAGCGGCGAACTGCCTGTCGCCAGTACGAGCTTATCATATTTGATTTTTGAAACCTGATCGCTTTCCATTGACTGAATAGAAATTTCACCAGTCGATCGATCGATAGATAAAGCCCTGGTATTGATCATGATTTCTACATTCATCACCTTCTCGAAGAAATCCTGTCGTGACCTTAATAAATCTTGTTCTTTGTTGATTACTCCGGAAATGTAATATGGCAGACCACAGGTCGCAGTTGATAAATACGCACCCTGCTCTACCAGTGTTATCTGTGCCTGTGGGTCACACCTGCGTGCCCTTGCCGCAGTCTTAGGACCGCAGGCAGTGCCACCGATGATAACTATTCTATTCCGGCTCATGATATCTCTTTACTCTTCCTGCGAACTGAAGCATCACCAATCCCTGAGTTCAACCTCGGTAGCACCCATTCCTCCACTATTACTTTCAGCGGTGCGATGGGAACTGACTAAAGGATGCTTCCTTAAATAACGTTTAACCTCACGACGTAATATGCCTGTCCCCTTGCCATGTATTACCCAAACACGATACAGCCCTGCCTCATATGCGGCATGCAGGAAATCGTCCACCCTGGGGAGAGCCTCATCCACGGTCATACCATGCAGGTCTATTTCATCTCCTATTGGGCTCATCCGTCAATCTCGCTCATATTCTCTAAATTAACAATCTGGAATCACTGGCATTATAACACCACCATGAAT
>JAUVYX010000199.1 GCA_030602865.1 Dehalococcoidia bacterium
GACCTTCGCTATTTCTACCCCGGTTCAGTAATGGAAACTGGTTATGACATATTATTCTTCTGGGTTGCTAGAATGATTATGATGAGTCTGGAAAACACTGGCAAAATCCCTTTTCATACCGTTTATTTAAATGGGTTAATCCGTGATGAAAACGGTGACAAAATGAGTAAGATGCGCGGAAATGTTATCAACCCTGTTGATGCTATAAATGTTATTGGTGTCGATGCTCTTAGATTTGGCCTTACTGCAGGAACCACTGCTGGAAACGATATTAATATAGGCAAGGACAGACTGGAGTCCAGCCGTAATTTTGTTAACAAGCTGTGGAATGCCAGCAGGTTTATACTACAAAAACTAGAAATATTAATTCCAGATGGTTATGAACATTCAGTTATGGAAGATAATAACTTGTTCATGGCTGTAGAAGATCGATGGATAAATAGTCGGCTCAATCGACTAATTAATAACATCAGCGAACTAATGGAAGATTTTAAAATAGGTGAAGCAGAACAGCAACTGCATGATTTCATATGGTTTGAATACTGTGACTGGTACATCGAATTTGTAAAGACGAGAATACATTTGGAACAGATAGAATTATCTGCTCTGTTAAATTCGGCTATAATATTGGAAAAACTATTACGTCTTTTGCATCCATTTATGCCATTCATAACTGAGGAGTTGTGGCAAAAAATAATACATTATTTACCAGAGGGGAATCAGCTTCCAGATTCAATAATGATAGCTCCTTATCCAATTGCCAATAATAGGTTAATCGATGAAGAAGCAGAACAGGCGGTAGAGGCGGCTATCGAGGTTATTCAATCTATACGTAATGTTAGAGCTGAATACAAAGTGAAACCAAGTCATTTTATTGAAGCGCGAATATATGCTGGAAATCTTCTGGATAAATTTATTGCTTTAAGTGGAGTGATAGCCCCACTTGCTCGTGTTAAACCATTGGTCATTCTTAACAGGGCTGAGAGAAAAACAGATAATGCTAAATCATCGGTACTAGTATTAAGGGAGGCAGAGATTGTGTTGCCATGGGAAAACATGGTAAATATCGTTGCAGAAAAAGAGCGTTTAACAAAAGAAACTGCTATAGTTCAATCTAGGATTGATCAGTTAAAACGAAGATTAGCTGACCATGTATTTTTGAGCAAAGCCCCATCTCACATTGTAGAAAAGGAGAGAGCAAAACTCCTGAGCCTTGACGATAAATTGGAAAGATTGGTAACTGAAAGCTCTCAATTTGGTTGAATATTTCTATGGCTTTTTAACCGCGTATAACGATGTAATTGTAGCAGGGCTTTCTTAGTATCGCTGGCGACACAGGACTTATCGCTTCTTTTTATCCGTTGTTTAAAAAGCCAGTAGGTAAATTCCCGAATCTCTGCCAGGTCAATCGTTTTCAATGCGGGTCGATTCTTCTCCTTTTTGTACTGACTTAGCAATTCAATCTGTTTTTCACCATAAATATGCAGGAAGGCTTCATCAAGAGTATCACCATCTTTTGATAAGCCTAAACTCCTTTTTCTTTTACGTATCTCTTCCACCACAGTTAAAATAAGCATATCTTCCATTAGAATACCATATAGATAATTAAGGTATGCTTGGTATTTAGCACTACCAATCAGTTCCTTGAATTTTTCCCTGGTCAATTCTATGGGAGGTCTGTCAAAGAATAGCAGGTCAACAATTTCCTGCTCAGGGATGGATTCCTTAACCTCTTCACATAAACGTTCAGCCAGAAGTAACCAATCGAAGGCCTCTTTATTAATTAGATATTGATAATGACGTCCTTTATAATATTCCTCAGTACTTGTCCAGAGATTTATAGCTTCAAGTAAGGCAAGATACCACGGTTTGTTTTCAGCGATCGATTTTTTGAGTTGCCTAATTGCCTGAACATCGCCTGAGTCTTCTTCAATTGTAGTGGTCATCTTTTTAATTCCATATAATATAAATGTTATTATATCTCGCAGAAATTATGGGCTCAAATTGAATATTAAAACGAGCTTTGTTGCAAAAATATACTATGCATAATGCAGAGGATGCTTTGAAGCATTTTCTTAAGTTGAATAGCAATGTGAGTTAAATAGCCTGTAAAACAATACTATCTCAATTCTATATAGCATATTTTCAGCTATAAAGTTCTTATTTACCACAACAATACTTATATTTTTTACCAGAGCCACAGGGGCAAGGGTCGTTGCGACCAACTTTCTTTCCAGCAATTACATCTTTTTGTTTGCGTGGAGTTTCTTTCCTTATACCAACATGATAAATACTGCATGCAACATCGTGTCGAATACCAGTCAGAAGTGTGTCAAAATAAACATGCCCTTCTCTTTTATATACATCCAGTGGTTTTTGTTGTGCCACTGCTCGTAACCCTATTCCAAGTCGCATATGATCCATTGCAGTAAGATGTTCTATCCACAATCTATCTATTACACGAAGCATAACTAATCGTTCTGCTACACGCATATTAACCGAGCCAAGTTCTTGTTCACGTTGGTTATATAAATCAACTGCATATCGGTTAATGATTTTTACAATTTCAGCACTATTTACTTGGAATTCTTCCGAATCATTGGTGACGAGTGATTTTGGCATTGGAAAAATAGTTTCAATGCCTTCCGACAAGCTGATTACATTTAACTTTTCCACGTTCTGGTCAAAATTGGACTCTACTACAGACTGTATTTCATCATGAATCATGGATATCATGTTTGTCTTTAGGTCAGCACCACCCAATATTTTTCTTCTCTCGGCATATATTATTTCTCGATGCTTATTTATTACATCATCGTACTCTACCAGGTGTTTTCTCATATCGAAGTGATAACCTTCTGTTTGCACCTGGGCATTTTTAATAGCCTTGCTTACCAGGGGATGTTCAATTGGTGTATCCTCATCTATACCAAAGCGTTCCATCAGCCCTGCAATGCGATCACCCCCAAAGCGCCGAACGATATCATCTTCCAGAGAGGAATAGAAACGAGAGCAACCAGGATCACCTTGCCTGCCTGAGCGACCACGAAGCTGGTTATCTATGCGTCTGGCATCATGATGATCAGTACCAATAATGTGGAGCCCTCCAAGTTTAATTACATTGTTGTGTTCCTCAAGCCATGATGTTTGGT
>JAUVYX010000034.1 GCA_030602865.1 Dehalococcoidia bacterium
GTTCAGGGGGGATGAATCCTCCTGACGCTCCCCCGGTTTGTACTGCTTTGATGCGTTTATCTCCAGTGATGCCTCCTCCGATATCATAAATCACCTGACGTAGAGAAATTCCAAAAGGAACTTCAATAAGCCCTGTGCGCTTTATTTTCCCAGCCAGGGAAAAGGTTTTAGTGCCCCTGCAATTTTCTGTACCATAGCCAGCGAACCATGTTGCTCCTCGTTGTAAAATCATAGATACATTAGCCAAGGTCTCAACGTTGTTGATATTAGTAGGCTTGTCCCAAATACCAGAGTTGGCAGGAAAAGGAGGGCGAGAACGAGGGATACCTCGCCTTCCCTCTATCGATGCTATCAGCGCTGTCTCTTCGCCACAGACGAAAGCACCAGCACCTTCTTTAATCTCTATGTCGAAACTGAAATCCGTGCCTAAGATGTTATTCCCCAAAATCCCACATTCCCTCATTTGATCAAGGGCAGTATATAAACGCTCCAATGCCAGGGGATATTCTGCGCGGCAATAGATATAACCTTTGGTAGCACCAATAGCATATGCCCCTATGAGCATGCCTTCTAAAACTCCGTGTGGATCGCCCTCCAAGACCGAGCGATCCATAAAAGCACCGGGATCTCCCTCATCAGCGTTGCAGACTAAATACTTTTCTTTACCAGGTGCTTTACGACAGAACCCCCATTTCACCCCTGTGGGAAAGCCAGCACCACCACGTCCTCTTAATCCAGATTTCTTCACCTCTTCAATCACTTCCTCAGGACTCATCTTGAGTGCTTTTACAAACCCACTATAGCCGCTATTGGCAATATAATGATTGATATTAATTGGGTCAATAAAGCCGCAATTCCTCAAAACGATACGAACTTGAGGCTTAAGCATGGCCAAATCGAAAAGGTTTGGGATTCCTTTTACATTTTTATTGCCTACTGATCCTAGAGCAAGATCTGGGCGAGGATCCCCTTTAAGTAAATAATCATCAATAATTTCTGGTATAAGCTCAGGGGTTACGGAAGCATAATAAATATGGGGTTGCTGTGGCTTTGCAATACAAATTATTGGCTCTGTATAGCATAAGCCAATGCACCCCACCTGGGTAACCACAGCATCAATGTTGTGTTTTGTTAACTCTTTGTTAATGGCGTCGAGCACATCAAGTGCCCCTGCTGAACGACCACAAGTAGCAGCACCAACAAGAATGCGAGTCTCTCCGCAGAGATCTTCCCATTCCGCAATAGCTCTATTCTGAATCTCTTCAAAAGTCATTACCTTATTACTGATATAGCCTTAGTATTTCTTTTACCCTTTTCGTTGTCATTCTGCTATATACAGTTTTATCCACCACCATAATCGGACTTAAGGCACAACAACCGAAACAAGCAACCGACTCCAGGTTAAATTTGTAATCTTCAGTGGTCTCCCCTGTCTTGATGCCAAGTTCTCGTTCTACTGCTTCTAATATACGAGGTCCGCCTTGTACATGACAGGAAGTCCCCAGGCAAACCTTAACGGTATGTCTGCCGCGAGGAGTGAAATAAAATTGAGAATAAAAAGAAGCGACTCCAAAAACTTCGTTTTTTGATATCCTGGCGCGCTTGGCGACTTCTGAAATAGCCTCTTCACTAATGTAGCCTAATTCTCTTTGAATTTTCTGCAAGATGAGGATTAATGTACCATTTTCCCATTGATGTGTACTTAATATCTCTGTTAATTTACCACTCATTAGTCTAATTGCAAGCTAAAAACTTTGCTAGTGTATCATGTATTGAAAGCGAAAACAAAAAATTGTGCTGGCCGGGTAAGACTCAATAGAGGTGCTTTCTGCTGATCCTATACAGCTAATATCTAATTGAGTTGTCACATATTTTATTGCTACACTGGATTTCAAATGCCTGAATTGCCTGAAGTGGAAACTATCAGAACTGAGCTTTTGCCATGGGTGCTTGAGCGACGGTTCGTTGAGGTCAACGTTTTGGATAGCAAACTGGTACAAGCTCTGCCTGTAGGAGGATTGCAGAGAATGGTCGGACAAAGTGTGCAATCCTTAGAACGCCGTGGTAAGTACCTTATTTTCCGTCTGTCAAATAAGCAATCTATGATAATCCATCTCAGAATGACAGGGAGATTATTGGTAGATCCGAGAGAAGTAGATAAGTATGCCAGGGCTATTTTCCTCTTTTCCGGTGGCATGAAACTTGTTTTTAGCGATATGCGTCGACTGGGGGTAATTTATTTGGTAGAGGATGCTGAGTCGGTCGTAGGCAGATTAGGCATAGAGCCGTTATCTGATAGCTTCACTATTGAGCTGCTTCTAAAGCTAATGAAAAAACACCGCATTCCGATAAAAGTAGCTTTGCTTGATCAAAGTATTATTGCTGGTATTGGGAATATGTATGCCGACGAGGCACTCTTCACTGCTAAAGTTCATCCCTTGATTTTGACAGATGAATTATCGATGCAGCAGGTGCAGAACCTCTACTATTCAGTTGGCAGCGTCCTTTCATCAGCAATAAGGAGCAAAGGTGCTAGCATTGATACCTATGTTCGTCCTGATGGAGAGCTTGGCACAGCACAAATACAATTTAAAGTTGCTCATCGCAAAGGGCAACCATGCTACGTCTGTGGTAGTTCTGTTCAGTGTATCATGCTGCGTGGCAGGGGAAGCTATTTCTGCCCCCGCTGTCAGTCTGCATAAAACTCGAATGCTTCTGGTATTTGTTCCAGGTTAGATAGCTGGGCATCGTCAAATTCATCTTCGACTAACTGTATCTTCAGCTTGTACAATAACTTGTCGGTTTGCTTGAGATATGTCATCACATGGAAATCTAAGTTCCATAGCACCCCATCGAATGCATAGTACCAATTCCAGTTATCGCTTAGCCTTGTACTATCTTTTAAAACGATTTCTCCCCACATTTCTTTTGCCTCGTTGATTTGTTGTTGAGCTACTAAATCGATATTAGCTTCAAATTCAATTTTCTCAAGGTCGTAAACTTCTACACTTATCATCCCGTGATATGGGGGAGGTGCATGGAAATCTAATATCCCTCTATCGTTATAAAATACATTGTTTTCTATGTACCAATCTTGTGGGAAATACACAGTATATTTCCATGTATCATTTATTAAAGGAACCAGACCAGGAATAGAAGTATTAGAAGTAAGGGAATTTTGCGGAATACTGGGAACTGGCTGAGGAGAGGATGGAGGAGGTGTCTTGCAGCCTGCCGCAGGATAGGCTAGTAGAGAAAGGATGATGATAAGCAGCAGCAGAAATTGCCATCTCGAAGAGCTTGTTATTTTCATATCAGTTTAGACCTATCCTGTCGACAAAAAAATTGTCTTGTTTTGCTTTGTCAGGGAGTTACTATTCATTTACTAATTCCCGTTGAGTATTAACCGCAGGAAAGAAGAATATAAACCTCATTGGTTTCTGGCTGTGATTGGCCAGGAGGTGAGCCTCTGCTGCTGGTGCCAGAATCGCATCGCCAGCCTCGAGAGTTTGGGTCTCTTTACCGCATATTAGTGTGGCTGTCCCTTCAGCGATAATAATTGCCTCTTCAATCTTATGAGTATGTAAATCGAGGCTCGAGCCAGGAGATATAATACCTTCACCCAAAGTAACGGCACCTGCTCCTTTTTCCTGGTTGATGAATTGCCTTACTTTAATGCCTGGAGAACGCTGTTGAAACTCAACGTCTGCGCTTCTGATTACTGTCATTCTATTCCTCCTTAATTAAACTATGCTGTTTCCCGGTTCATAACTGTACTGCATAAGTATACTATTAGAAAGGTAGATTCTAGCATAGACAGTCCATAAAATATCCGGTGGTTCATTGAGAAATACAGGCTTGTTGTAGCCGTATCTGACCTGGCTCTAAAAAATGGGCCTGATTTTAGGAGCAGATCGTATTTAAGATGTAATTGACATTCAGTTTAGTATGTTTTAAATTAAGCTTCTATCTGTGGGATGATCGTTTTCGAATCAGAGTGAACTGAAAAAACTGAAAATAGATCAAAGAAGGAGGTTTTCATGATAAAAATTAAAATAACAGTGGTAAAAAAATTACATAACAAAGATATCTTTGGTGATAAGTCTCCTGTTGAGTTCACCAATAATCCTATATGTGATAAGGTTGAGTTCGGTCAGGAGTTCATAAGTGAGGGAGGGGCCTGTCCCGAAGGTTTTTGTGCCTGGGCATTTGCTGATATTCAGAGAGATATTACCCATCTTCGTCTCGGTGGTAACTACCCCTGGATAAAGGAACAAGGAACCGTGCTTGCTTGTTGTACTGATGGTGTCAGGCCTGTCATATTCAAACTCGAGAGAATTGAGGATTAATACAGAAGTTCACTGCAATAATTAGTTTAATTGTGAATCAGTGAGCGGAATTAATATTGTCTGTAGTTATTATTTAAGGCAGAACTTGCCAGTTAACATATTTACTTGTTGAATTCTGCTGATCAGGCACACTCAAGTACTGATTTTATTCACTTCGCAGGTAATTCTGCATGCCGAAGTGGCGTTCAAATAATCAGAGACAAACTACTTTGAGACTATGGGTGACCTGTTTTCCTGGAAAGGATGGGTTCTCAAAATCAATGAATAGAGGTATGGATATTTCGATTTTATGTTTTCTACATAACTCAACCAGACGCTGGACAGATGGTCATAGCATCTCTGTATGTCTCCACCGAGATGGGCAAGGTCTTTTTCAGGAAGCCCAATAAAATATGGCCTTGCTTCAAGCTCTTCATCAAGGTGAGTAACTGCCCAGAGTAAATCGGTAAAAGTGTCGTGCTCCAGTAGATTGGGATTACCCAGTAAAGCGAGTGTAAATCGGCGTTTTTGTGATAAAAATATTTTAAGACTATCAAGATCAACATGATGACAATCGACATCTATTTTAAGATGATAAGCATATTTTGCAGCTTTCCGAAAATCGTCCTTTGTCCACTTTTCAGAGATATTAAGGTGCTGTGATATCTCTTCGTGGTTATTGAATTGTTCCAGCAGGCTTTCAAGCAGGTGGTTACCAACTTCGCTGAAGAAGCCTCCTACCACCATATTTAGCTTTTGTAGTTTATCCTGTCTTTCGCGATGAGCCAAAACTCGTTCGATTATTATCACTACCAACAGTACTTCTAGTGGTAAAAAGGCGAGATCTCCAAGCAGGTAGATGAAAATATGGTGAATATCATTAAAGATGAGGTAATGAACAGTGTAGCTAATCCCGGAAACAATGAGTAGCGTAAGAGCTATGATTAGAATAAAGTAATTACGCTTAAACATTATTTAGTGGCTTGCCTCCATTGTTTGTGTCTTTTTCAAGTCAGAATTGCAGCCTAAATTGTCTCAAGGGCAGGTGGTCGGTATCCCCGAGCACTATATGATCAAACCTGATTGTACTCTCTTTTCCATTGCTCAATCAATATCTTGGCCTCCATTAACGATGTTAATATACCACTCTTCCCATGTATTTCCTTTTTTTATTGACCAGGCTGATATTACCACTGGACTAGTTTCTAGAGGGCAGGTCAATTAGCAGTCTCTCTCATGGTTTAAGCTATGCATGCTTTTAAAATCTTAATTGCTTGAATTTTCATGATATTAGGGTGATAATTGCTTGACAGGCAAATATCGCTTGACTAGAATTGCCAAACTTTACCAGTAAGGAGGTGGGGAAATGTATAAAAAGATACTGGTTCCACTGGATGGTTCGGAGTTTTCTGAACAGGTTTTATCACATGTAAGAGCGATATCTTTAGGTTGCCAGGTTCCTGAGGTCGTGCTGTTAATAGTAGTGAAGCCGATAGACAATTCGGAGATCATCGCAAATATGGGAGATGACTGGGTTCGTGAGATAACTAAGCGGGAGCAGACAACTGCTGAGGGTTATATCAGGAAGATGGCTGATGACCTGGCAAAAGATGGCATAGCAACGCAGCCTGTTGTGTTGGCAGGGAATCCTCCACATGAAATATTGGAGTATATTACTAACAATCAAATAGACTTGGTTATTATGGGTGCTCATGGGCGTTCTGGTCCATCACGATGGGTTCTTGGCAGTGCTACAGAAAGGGTGGCAAAGCATTCTAAGGCACCTGTGTTAATAATAAGAACTAAATAATTCTCGGCGAACAGGTATTAGCCGATATTGGTACTGTATTACTAGCTTAATTGTTTGCATTCAGTGCTGTTTAGCTGTTACTTTTGCAGCTATCTGTTTGCGTTATAGTGCACCATTCGATTGCATGGAAATGCAGGGAAAATCCTGACATGAATCACTGTAAAATAGAATTAGTACGAGGAGGTATATGATGACTAATACAGATGATAATGTACAAGCAGCTTTCGCTGGAGAGAGCCAGGCTAACCGCAAATATCTTTTCTTCGCCGAAAAAGCGGAGGCGGAAGGATACTGGCAGGTGGCCAAATTGTTTCGTGCGGTTGCTGATGCTGAGACGGTACATGCAAGAAATCATCTAAGAGTTTTGGATGAGATTAAATCGACTGAAGAGAATCTGAGTACTGCTATTGATGGGGAGAACTACGAGTTTAGCACCATGTACCCTTCTTTCATTAAAAAGGCAGAAGAAGAAGGGAATGAAAAAGCAATAAGAAGCTTTGATTTGGCAAACAAAGTAGAGAAAATCCATCATACTCTGTTTCAGTCTATTCTCACAAAGATTAAAGCAGGGCAGGTCGTCGGACAAAAGCCGATATACGTTTGCCAGGTTTGTGGCTATACGATAGAGGGCGAAGCGCCGGAGCGTTGCCCCGTATGTGGAGCACCTGTTAAGATGTTTAAGGCGATAGAATAGCTTCAAAGACGTTCTGTATTACGTATAAATCGACCAGAGATTTCGGACTTCCTTGCTCGATTCACAGCTAGTCTGAATAATTAGGTTGATGTTGTATATTCACTGAATTCTGGCCTTGAAAGGATCTAATACATACGATTGGTCACATTGAAAACAATAGATTATTCTCTATTGTAAGTAGAAAGATGAAAAGTTAAATCACTGAATTTTTATCAGTGTTATTGTAAGGCAATATCCTACCTCTTTAATCTATTCACCGGACTATATTTCTTATTGCTCTCTATCGCATCATAACAACCCACAGCCTGGCAGTACATACTCATATCCACCCGATGCTTGATATGGTACATTATTGTTGTTAACCACTTTTGGATTTTATCTCCTGCAGACTAAATCCTTTACCAATAAGCCATATTGCTAGAAATACCTCATTCAATACTATTGGAAGATAAAATAGGATCGACATTGCAGGACTATGGCCTGATATTTCTAATAAATTTACTACTAACAACAAGATGAGTGCAATAACACCCCAGACTGATATAAATCGTGGAACAAGTTCTGATTGATACAATAAACAATAAAACATCAGAGCAGCTGGGATAAAAATGTATGCATGACCTACATTAATCCCATCACGTACTTCTAGTAATGAAACACTAAGAGATAAAAGTATAACTCCAGCAATAATCAGCGTTACGCCCTCAATAATCCTGAAAACAACGTACCCACGAGATAATCTTTCATTGTATGGTTTAAAGATTGGAAACATTATAACTGCAATAACAATAACTGCAATTCCACTAATTATCTCAAGGAGCATTTTTATTATTAATGATTCTATGCTAGCACCTAGTAAGACACCATACGCAATTAGAATCAATGCTCCTACAAGTCTGGCGTTCTTTTTGTTTGAATTCAATTTTTCCTCCTTGGTCTAACCTTATCGAGTTAAATTAGTGCCAAAACAGTTATAAGAGAATGTGGTTGGAGTTGATTGTACTCCTTCCCTCCAT
>JAUVYX010000139.1 GCA_030602865.1 Dehalococcoidia bacterium
GGCGCTCTTACTTATAACGGGATTAACCGTGTCGCCCTCCGTGCGAGGGCGTGGATTGAAACCTGCTTGTTGTAAGAGAGCAGAGGCATTTTCAAAGGTCGCCCTCCGTGCGAGGGCGTGGATTGAAACACTCTACTTCCACTTATAGGAGGAGTAAAAATGCGGTCGCCCTCCGTGCGAGGGCGTGGATTGAAACCTTAATATCCCTGATCTTGGCCTCGATAAGATAATAGTCGCCCTCCGTGCGAGGGCGTGGATTGAAACCCTGGATGATAGACTGGATACGGCAAGCGGCAGAGTCGCCCTCCGTGCGAGGGCGTGGATTGAAACGCCTGGTTGCCCAACTTGTATCACCAGACCTTGTGAGTCGCCCTCCGTGCGAGGGCGTGGATTGAAACCTCCAGGAGATGGTTATTGTTGCACTGTTCGTCGGGTCGCCCTCCGTGCGAGGGCATGGAAGAGCCTTGAGCTATAAGACCGTGGCTGTCCTGATTATTAACTGGAAAATCATAAAATAATCCTCTAAAATGGACTTTGGAGCAGAAAAGAGGGATATCATTATGTCAACAATAATAGAAACAGGCACAGCTACGAACACCGGTATGGTTCGCACCCATAACGAAGACAGCCGTGTTTACCTGCTGCAGGGCAATAAACTCTGTATGCAGGTCATAATCAGATCTCGAAGGGGCCGACGAGATAATGACCGACTGGTTCTCTCCACGCCAAATAAGGTTCAATCGTGCTCAATGCGAATGGCTGATTGAACATTTACATACACTCGAAGAAGGAAACTGGCCTGTTATGCCCCCTGGTTATACTGATAACTGTATAAGTTTAAGCCCCCCAGCCTGAGAATGTCAGTATATCTCAACCTGTGAATGATACCAGGAAAACTTATGGCCATACGCCGGCATATTTTGAGACTCCGGTACAGATAGCGTCTGAAATATCCTGGCGAATAGACCGTTGTGGTAGAGAAGGGCAAATGCTCAAAGATAAGCATCTACGAGGTAAGGATGACAGGGACATGGAGCTGACCTACGGCATGAGGATAGACAGGATAGAGGATTGCATCCATAGAGTTATGAGATATATATCAGGATGGAGACGGAAGGGAAGTTATAAGTTTTGGAAATGGAGGCAAAATCAATAAGCTTTTAATCTGTCAACCCTTATTGACAAGTTATGATATTATATAAACAGTGATGGTAGATGATAAAAGAGCTTATTAGTGGGTATTAACTGAGGCATAGTATGAATATCTACAGGGAAAAGCTGCTTAACGCAATATTATACTTCGCTAAGAATACTAATTATTTAAACCAGACCAAAGTTTACAAGCTTCTCTACTATCTTGATTTTGATCATTTCAAAATGACCGGATGCCCCTCAATTGGTCTTGATTATTATTCATTTGCTAAAGGTCCGGTACCAAGAGATTTCTGGCTAGAGATTAGAGAAGGAGATACTCCTGAAGATTTTACAAGTAAACTTTCTATTAGCAGAAATGATGGTGACCCATACAAAGAAGTTACGATAAGAGCCATTGCTAAACCAGACCTTACTGTCTTTACACCGAGAGAGATTAAACACCTTCAATGGTTAGTCGAGGTTTACAAAGAAGCACGTGGCAAAGATATGACAGAAGTCTCTCATTTGCCAAATCAACCATGGGATAAAACATGCAAGACTTGTGGAATGAATAAGCTTATTGACTACATGTTGGCAATAGACGAAAAAACTGACATTTGCCGTGAGGATGCGGAAGACTCGCTCAAAGAGCATAGAGAGGTGGTAGATAATTTTAGTTTAGAGCCGACTAAGTAATTCTAATGGAGCATTCTCCGCAGCCAGGGCAAATCTTACATTATGAAAATTTCCGGTTCTCAGATGGCTCTGTAAAGAACAAGTTTTTCATCGTTCTTTATATGTCAGATATAACTTCACCCTGCCTTCTTCTAAAAACCACCTCGAAATCAAAGCGGTACGCAGATTGTACGAATGGCTGTAATTATAAAAAGAAAGCATTCTTTATCCCTAAAGATTGTGATGAGTACTTCTCAAAAGATACTTATATACAACTACCAGATATAATTCCAGTCGATGCAGCAACCGTTTTTGCAGGAACCTTATCAGGAAAGCTTGATCTTAAAAATGCACTTACGTATGATTGTTTTCGGGATCTCATGAAATGTCTTAGGAAATTCAGAGAAGATATTTCCGAACGACATTGGAATCTTCTTTTCAAGAAATAGTTTCATTTCGATACTTGATAAAAACGCTGTCTCACACAGCGGTCTAATATTTTCGGTTTTATTCTAACACTGAACTGGAAGTTGTCAATTCTATTCTATTAAGGCACTAACGTGACGAGGCTATAGAAGATGCCATATAAGCCAGCAAGGTATTGCAGAATACCAACATGTAAGAACAAAACCACAGACCGAAGCGGTTATTGTGAAGAGCATCAGAAAGAACACCAGAGACTGACAGACCAGAACAGAGAGAATGCCAATGCCAGAGGTTATGGCAGAAGATGGAGAAAGGCAAGTCGGCTCTACCTGGCTGAGCATCCGTTGTGCGTCCATTGTTATAGAGAAGGTACTGCTAACGGAAACCAAGTCGGCAGCTTCCCGTAATATATCGCACGTTAGAACAAAGGGGTTAGAGGTAAATAATCATGCCAGGACCAGTGAAAAAACCAACTAATTTCCTCCATCCTATTATCCATTTTCAGTCATCGGCCTTCACTCCTTCGTTTCCTCTCTCTATAAATGGAGAGGATTAAGGTGAGGGTGCCTCTTTGTAATTCCTGCGTCCCTTTTTGTCATTCCTGCGAAAGCAGGAATCTACCATCCTTCTCACTTCAAGACAGTGGATACTCTTATAACTGGATATTCACAAAATAATCCTCTAAAATGGACTTTGGAGAAAAAGAGACCAATATAATGTCAATGAAAATAGAAACAGGCACAGCTACGAACACCGGTATGGTTCGCACCCATAACGAAGACAGCCTGATCTGCATGGATTTATCCATCGCCGGGGGCATGGAGAGGTCATACCCGGACCTGTATGCGGTGGCAGACGGACTGGGTGGCCACCAGAGCGGTGAGATAGCCAGCGACCTGGCACTCAGAGTTCTGGCAAAGACCATACTAAACAGCATCATCATGCCGTCGCTTGAGAATACTCCTACCGTTTTGACCGCTGAAGCAATCTCACCCTACCTTGCAGATGCGGTAAAAGCAGCCAACAGCGAGGTCTATAATCAGGGAAGGGATTCTGGCATGGGCACAACTCTTGTGGCAGCCGTCCTAATCGGGCACTCCGCCTGTATTGCCAACGTGGGAGACAGCCGTGTTTACCTGATGGAGGATAATAAACTCAGGCAGGTGAGCAGGGACCATTCGCTGGTAGCGGACATGGCGGAGGAGGGAAAAATACAGCCCGATGATATCTACACTCATCCAAGTCGGAACATCGTAACCCGTTGCATTGGAACGGGGCCAGCGGTAAAGGTAGACCTGTTCACCGAGGAATTGAATCCTGGCAATTCCCTTGTTTTATGCTCCGACGGTCTCTGGGAAATGATTAGAGACGACCAGATAAGAGACATTCTGCTCGGTGCGGCAAGTCCTCAAGATGCCTGTGACCTGCTAGTGCAACAGGCTAACAAAAACGGCGGCGTTGACAACATAACCGTCATCATACTGCAAAGCAAATAACATTATTATTGCGAGCGAAGCGGAGCAATCTATCCCTCTACTGCCATATAGGAGCGTCTTTTCCCCGCCATTGCCAATGTATTCCCTCTCGTTCTCTCTGTCCTCCGTCTTCGGTCTCCCGTCCCTCCGTCATTGCGAATGTTCACCCCACATTATTACGAGCGAAGCGGAGCAAATCCGCCCATCTCTCTGTC
>JAUVYX010000212.1 GCA_030602865.1 Dehalococcoidia bacterium
TCCTCTGGCCATTTTCCTGAAGGGTCACAGGTAAAAACAACAACCTCGTGTTCCTTCGCCAGACGCTCACTGATATTCCTGACATGCTCTTCAACACCACCGATGCTGGGATAATATTTTGGGCATACTTGAAGAATTTTCACGGTTATTCTCCTAGACCTTCAATAATATTCTTATACTGCCTGGCAACCTCATCCCAGGTAGTCTGCGGTGGATTACAAAGCATAACTTTCCCTGACTTGTGCTGAGTATAAATCTCCGCAAGCCTTTCGGCTATCGTTGCAGTATCACCTACAGCAACAAATGATGCCCCCTTATAATCCTTCCGCCCCTCTCTCATAGTTTCAATATCCGAAGTAATTACAGGCTTGCCATATGCCATGGCAATATTTGCTACTCCACTTCCAGCAGTTCTCAGGTAAGGCAATACTACTACATCAGCGGCAGAAAAATACTTTGAAATCATCTCGTCAGCAACAAATTGCGGGTTATATGTTATCTGCCTTTTATAAGGCGATGAGTTAACTGCTTCACCCACCAAAGTATCATCCCCCCAGTCCTCCCCAACGACGAGCAACCTGGAATTGAGGGCAATATCCCTTGGAAGTTTATTGAATGCTTCAACTAAACAGGGAACACCCTTGTATTTTCTTATTAAACCAAAATAGAGGATAACAAATTCCTCCTCAATTCCAAGTCCTTTTCTGGATAACTTATCATCCGCTATGAGATGATAGTTCTCATATAAGCCTATAGGAATAACAACAATTCTTTGTTCATCTATTTTATAGATTTCAGCTACCTGTTTTTTAGCAGAGGTGGAATGAGTAGCAAAGATATCAACCTTGCTCTTTATCAATTTGCCTGCTAACCTGGAATAGAGCCTTATTGGTAAAATACTTTCTTCCAAGGGGTCTATTACCTCATGCATTTCTAATATTACTTTCGATTTAGGCCCTAACCTGTTAGCAATTGTAAGAAATAACTCCATATGCGCCACGGAGGAAGACCACCATTGTATTATCAGGGTATCAGGACAATGCTTTTTAAGGAACCTGTAAGCACCATGCCAGCTCAAGGGCGAGTTCCAGTCCATTCCATCATAGACATCTATATCAGGGTGAAAATCTACCAGCGGATTTGTCTGCCCGATATGTTTCCTGCCGGGATATAGAAAACGAGGCAACAGGTTTCTGAGCAATATTACAGAGACCTGGTTATGCTTTGCCAGGGCATTAGCCAGAAAAATAGTGTGCGTCGTTAATCCACCGAAAAAGCGCTTGGATGATCCGACTATGCATATTCTTTTTCGGCTGTTAATATCCCGCTTGGTTATCCCTCCGGTATCATCAACAACTTTCCGCATATGTTATCTTTCTACCATGGTAAATATTTCGCTTGTGGGATTGAGATATATTCTATTATAGCCACCGCTCTTATTAACAGCTTCCCGATATCTGGTAAATCCATTATCCTCGAAAGATAAGTCGTGGCGCATCGCAGTATAATAATAGCCAGTGCTTCTAAAGGCAACTACCTCAGCTCCTTTTGAAATTTCATCTTCAGGTGGAGGCACCGAAATAAAGTCTACTGTATACATAACAAGCTGCAAACTTGAACCAACTGTCAGCGTCTTCTTTTCGTAAAGAACATCATCAGCTATAAACTCTAGTGCAGCCTCCTCTGAAGCAGGGTAATTTGTATAGGCTTCAATGCTATAAGCAACTATTGGAAATGATAGCGTCAGAAAGAGTATCATTCCCATGCTGATAAAGGATACAACTCTGCTGGTTATGCCAGGACGATAAGATTCTACAGCTATTGAAGCAATCAGGCATGATAATCCCAGGATGATAAAAGTTAAGCCCCGTTCAATCATTGTATGTTCTCTCTCGGCCAGTAAAACTGTAAATACAAGAAGTACCAATACACTGATAATAAAAAATGCCTGGCTACGAGTCAGCCCTCCTAATTTGATAAGGCAGTTCCTCAAGCCATTCCGCCGAGAATACTCCCTCCAAACTATATATAGTATTCCTGCTCCTGTAGTGAAGGCATATAACACATATATAAATATATTTAGCCTGTGAATGTTTCCATATATAAATGGCGTTCCTGATAAATATTCTCTGGTGATAGCGAGATTACCTGGTGTTATCTGTTCATACATTATCGCGGCATTCTCAGATACTTCAGGTGATAATGACGTGAGTGGAACGGATGGCCAGAAAAACCAGCCTGCAAAACATACAGCCAGCATTGTCGCTATTACTATCTGTGTCCTGCCAATTCTACCGCTATAACTGATAATCAGAGCCGCAGCTAAAAATATCGCCAATATAAGAGGTGAAACCGGATGACAAATAAACGTTGCCATTATCGTAAAAAAGGTTAATATCCTGTATCCAACTCCTCTATAAAACAACAACACCATAGTCGTCAATAATAGTAAAACACCCAGCGAGTGAGCCGAAGCATGAAAGATAGCATAATGCATTCCGAGAATAGCCAATAACATGGCCAAAAAAGTCACTCTGAAACTAAACAACCTGGAAACGAAAGCATAACCCAGTAATATAAACATACAAATACATAGCACTGGAAACAGCAGCATATAGCTCAGCGGCTCTATACCTGTTGTGTTAAGAAAAAGCCGTGTAAATATATATGAACTGGGATAGTTTGCACAATACCACGAGGATGGAACTTCTTCGCCATTCAATATTTGAGGTACATGCAGAGCCATACCTATATCTCTGGCTACATCCGGATTATGAGAGAACTCGGCCATGTAATGAGGCGTGTACCACAGCATAATACCAAACAACATCAGCAGTAAAAGATGAAAACCTCTATTGTTAATACGCCAGGCAAAACAGGCAAAACCAGCCAGTGCGACTAACACAATAGCAATATAGTAAAGAGGAAATAAGGTATGTATCTCTGCCAGTGGATCAATAAGCCTGGTGTTCTGAAATATCGGATAGGCTAGCCTTATTGATATTAGAT
>JAUVYX010000107.1 GCA_030602865.1 Dehalococcoidia bacterium
CCCTGATGGTCTTTCGCTGGTTTCTGACTATCATATCAATGCTCCCACTATTACTTTCTCGGAAAACTTCACCCTGTATTTCGGTAATCCTGCTATTGAAGTAATCTATCTGCCCGGTCATAGTGCTGGTGGAATTGGCATACTGATTCCGGAGGAGAGAGTTATCTTTACCGGAGATAATATATTTTGCAAGGTACAGGCCTTTCTCCATGAAGCAGATCCTGTCACCTGGCAACAGTCCCTGAAGAGGATAGGCGAGATGGATGTGGACTACCTTGTCCCGGGTCACGGAGAAATCTGCGATAAGAGCTATCTTATAGAACAAGCCAAGTTCATTCAGGAATGGGTAGATACAGTAAGAAAAGCACTCGACAGCGGCTGGACTAAAGAAGAATCCTTATCTAGAATATCCTTACTTGACCGCTACCCGATGGCGCCTGGTAACGAAAAGAGGGGGCCAGAGCTACAGAAGATGAACGTTTCACGCCTTTATGATGTATTGACTCAAGAGTAACCGTCTGTTCACTATGGAGTGCTCTTTCCTAGCGCAGCTAACCCATATTTATATTGTTACAGGGCCAAGAAGCTTATCAATATTGACTGTGGCCTGCTCCTGGTAGCTGTGCCACTTATTGGGTTACGTTTGGGACTACTGGTCTTGCCCCAGTCTAATATTACTGCTGGACTGTTTTTTTAGGGGCAGGTTACCAACAGCCAGAAGTATCATCGCAATGACGAGTATCTTCCAAATCCTAATCGGGATTGGATTCTCTTACCTTATTTGAGATACAAGGTCATCTATATTTGGTATATGCTAAATTTGTAGCCAATTTGTTATTTCGGTCGACGAACTGAAGGTGATACTCCAAACACGGGGTTGCCACGCCCAAAAGCATCAATAGCAGTGCCTGTTATGGCTCTACTCTCATCAGATGCAAGAAAGACCGCCACCTTTGCAATGTCTTCCGGAGGCATAGCATGTTTTGGAATTTCACCACCAGTGATTTCGCTGAGCATATCTGTTTCTACAGCACCAGGGCAAATGGTATTAACATCAATGCCGAATTCTTTGACCTCTGCAGCAAGACAACTATTGAAATTAATAATAGCTGCTTTAGAAGATCTATAGGGAGTCCTCCCTGCTGCTGCAATACGTCCTCCAAGTGATGAGAAGTTGATTATTTTACCAGACTGCTGCGCAATCATTTTTGGTAATACTGCACGGCAGCAAAGAAACGTACCAGTTAAATTAACACCAATTATCCAGTTCCATTCATCGAGCGTTAATTCGGTAACCGTTCGGTATGGCAGGTTCACTGCCGCGTTGTTTACCAGTATATCTATATGTTGATACTTGTCTTTTGTTTGCTCAACCATTTTGACAACATCTGTTTCACTAGAAACATCGGCTTGAATACTGATAGCCTCCCCTCCTTCTTTCAGAATTTGGTTTACTACCTCATCACAGTGATTTTTAGTTCTGATGACAACAGCAACCTTGGCTCCCTCGTGGGCGAAGGCTAAGGATACTGCCCGTCCTATACCACGGCTTCCTCCAGTTACTATGGCAACTTTGTTAGCTAGTCTCATTATTTACTCCTTTCCAGCTGTGAGTTTCTTCATTATGCTCTGAGTAGAAATAGGATAGAGTTATATTCAGAATAACACAGAGGGCTTCTTTGATGCCAACGCTACTCAGGTATGAAATGGAGTAAACCTTTAGATTTATTCGGCATCTGTTCATCAAACATTATATTTATCGCTTGTTTGCTATGGTCTATGATCTGCTCCTCAAAAATTTGGCCATCCATAATGTGAATTTTCGGGATGGTGGGCTTGCCCCTGTCTCAGGGGCAAGCATAGCGAAGACCAGAATAGATTTGGAAGCAGGTGGTCGTGACTTCAGGGCTGTTTAAAGTTCGGAAGCGGGTTTGCCACCTTTTCCCCAATGGGTCTTAGGGATTTCGTGTATTACTATTTCTACCGCTTCTCGGGGGATTCCCTGGTCGACGAAAACCTGTGTTATGTTGCGGATTGTCGTTTTGGCTTTTTCTTCACCAAATCCTTCCCAGGCATTTATATGAACTATTGGCATTTCTGTAGCTCCTTAACTAATATTAGCCTGGCGCAATACTGAGAGTACCTGTTAATACACGTCGTGCTATTAACTTTTTAGGGCAGCTGCCCGGCTAACTGAGTATATCCAACCACTGGATCCTTGTGCAATATGAAGATTTAGACGGAGAGGCATTTTTCATGATAAGGTCAGTGACCGGTATACGGGGACTATCATTAAGCTATAACCGCCTCTGATTTTTAGTAATGGGTGAAAACGGATGGTGGGATAAAGTAATAGGAATATATAGAGACAATGAATAAGTAAAAGAAGGAAGATTATTCATTGTCCTGCTTATGGTTGTGATGTTCCTCCCTCCACAAAGAACGTATACTGCTGTGGTAAAATAACCAGGTTAAATAGTCAATATGAGCACTAGTTTAAGTAATCTAACACGTTTACACAAATCCGATATTAATGCTGCTACAGAAATGCTAACTCGGGCATTTCTGCATGATCCGCTACTGGGAGCCATATTTGCTAACAAGATGGAAAAAGAGAAATTAGCCTATTACTTGTTTCAGTATGACCTTGGCTATTGTTTTCGATATGGTGAAGTATATGCAACATCTGCTGACATGGAAGGTATTGCCGCCTGGTTAGCCCCAGGTTGTTATCCTAGAACGTTATGGAATTTAATACGGTCCGTTCCATTATCTGTAACGTTTGGTCTTATCAGAAGTGGAGGCAGCAGGATGAAGTTTGTTGGTGAGTATATTGACTCAATGCATATGCGACTGGCTCCTTTCAAACACTGGTATTTGTGTATACTGGGGGTAGACCCCCTGTTTCAGGGGAAAGGCTACGCAGGCAAATTGGTGCGTGCAATGTTGGACAGAATAGATGAAGAAGGCCTGCCATGCTATCTCGAGACAATGACTGAGAAAACCACCAGGTTATATGAACATTTTGGGTTCGAGATAATAGAGAAATCAGCTATTCCTAAAACTAATCTCACTAATTGGGCCATGTTAAGAGAAGCAAGTCCATTGACAATGTGACAGTGTATAAGCTACAAATAACGTAAATGACTTACTGGAGATAGATATACAATGGCAGATATGCTCTATGACCTGGTAGTTGAAAAGGACAGGATGACTTCCATGCGTGATGGAGTACGCCTTTCATGTGATATTTATCGTCCATCCAGGAACGGACAGCCACTGAAAGAAAAATTACCTGTACTACTGGAACGCATTCCTTATGGCAAGGACCGCGTGGAGAAACCGGAGAGAGCGTCGTTCTTCGCCCGGCATGGGTATATTGTAATAGAACAGGATTGCCGTGGCTGCTTTAACTCGGAGGGTGAACTTTATCTGCTGGCGAACGAGGCAGAGGACGGATACGATACGATTGAATGGATTGCCAGCCAGCCATGGTCCAATGGCAGGGTGGGCATGTATGGCACCTCCTATCAGGCCTGGGTGCAGAGTGCGGCTGCCACGCAGAACCCTCCTCACTTGACCTGTATGTTGCCCACTATGGGTGGTTGGAATGCACATACCAGCTCTGTTCGACAGGGTGGCGCTATGGAACTGCGATGGATCGCCTGGCCTTTCTGGCATGGCGCACTGAATAACAACAAGGGACTTGGAAAAGAACATTGGATTGATGACCTGCTCAATCATGTCGACTTTCGTGACTGGCTTACACGAATGCCCCTGCGTGAGGGCCAGACTCCACTATCGCTGCTGCCAGGCTATGAGCGTTATTGCCTGGATTTCCTCAGTCATGCCGATTACGATGATTTCTGGAAGCGGCCAAGTCTTGCCATTGAGGAGTACCTGGAGCAGCATGCTGATGTACCGGTATATCTCTGTGGCGGCTGGTACGATTCCTATACCCGTTCCACGATAGAATCCTTCACCGCCCTGCGTAAGGCGAAGAAGAGCCATATCAAGCTGATAATGGGACCGTGGACGCATGGCAGTTATAATCCCGAGCTGTCCTGCGCCGGCGATGTTGATTTGGGAGCTGATGCAGCCCTGCCTTCCGTGGATGAAATGCACCTGCGCTGGTTTGACCGCTGGTTGAAGGATGATGAAAATGGCATTGACAAGGAGGCACCAGTCAGCATATTCGTCATGGGTGGAGGCAGCGGGCGGAAAACCAGGGAAGGCCATCTCGACCATGGTGGATACTGGAGGAAGGAGCAGGAGTGGCCTCTGTCCCGGGCAATTGAGAAGAAATTATACCTGCATGGCGATGGCTCGCTTGGTGTTAGCCAACCGCAGGAAGAAAAGTCCCATGCAGCCTATAGATTTGATCCTGCCAATCCTGTTCCCACCATAGGAGGCAGTATTTCCTCCTTGCAGTATTTGCGACCGCCGGCACCACTTGCAGGAAAACCGCATCATGACTATGAAATCTGGGAGCGCCGTGAGCCGGTTTGCCCGGTAGGGGGTGTTAATCAACGTGAAAACCCC
>JAUVYX010000091.1 GCA_030602865.1 Dehalococcoidia bacterium
CTCTAAGATGCTTGAAAGGTTGAGCAACGGAGAGACGCGAAAAGCTATCGAGAGCGAAATCTCCGAAGACCGTATGAGCAATACTAACCGCATCAGGAGCGCCGACTGGAAAGGAATCTTCATCGCCGATTGTCCGCAGCACCAGGAATATGAAGGCAAATCTCTGGAGCAGATATTCAAAGAAAAAGGCAGTTTCAATTCACCCTACCAGGCATTCTTCGACTGGCTGCTGGAAACAGAGGCAAATGCCACCATGGTACTGTTCAGCATGTGCGAGGATGATATGCGAACAGTGCTGGCAAATCCACTGTCATCAATCATCTCTGACGGATGGGTTACCTCGCCTGACGCTGGCGGTAAACCACACCCCAGGGCATATGGCACCTTCCCGCGGGTGCTGGGAAAATATGTCAGGGAAGAGAAACTGCTGACTCTGGAGCAGGCGGTAAGGAAAATGACCTCGCTGCCGGCGGGGAAGATAGGACTACAGGACAGGGGCATCATCAGGGAAGGGTTCTGGGCCGACCTGGCAATCTTCGATGCCTGCACGATAATAGACAAAGCCACTTTCGCCGAGCCTCACCAGTACGCCGAGGGGATAAAACACGTCCTTGTCAACGGACAGCTGGTGATAAATAATGGAAATCCCACTGGAGCCAGGCCTGGCAGGATACTACGACTGTAGGCTCGCTCACAAGCACCAATAGATCATTTAGCTCCTGTTAATGTCCAAACCTAAACGGGTTGTCTACCCTTTTAGACTCATCCTGTATTGAGAAAGACTTACATTTATGGGTACTTAAAGGATAGTCAGGAAAGCTGCCATTCGATGATTTGCTAATTTATCTTAAATTGGAGTCAATCATAGCTGGAAAGCTCACGTATTAATGTTATGATTGCTTTCTTTGTGCTCAGGTTTAGATAGTCATTAGCTTTTAATGCCGGTATTACGTCAGTGATAATTCCTTTCTTTCCAGACACAAGGTAGTCTATACTTACTCCCAACTCTTCAGCCATCCTGATAACGAAAGATAAAGAAGGAACTCTTCTGTCTTTTTCTATAGCTGAGATATGTTGTGGAGTCACTTTTAGAGCTCGTGCCAGCTCCTCTTGTGTTACATCCAAGCTTTTCCTTCTCTCCCTGATTCTCTGTCCTAAGTTCACTAATTTAACTCCTCGAGATACTTAGCCAACTCTTCTTTTATCATTCTTATATAAAGAAACTGTAATATATTACCAACCGCAAGAAAACGTGAGCTGTTAATCAACTAAATGATAACGTGAGTGTTATATCAACTAATGGTTGACTTTTAAATTGCCTTCTGGTAATCTGATATCAAGTTATTATGCAAGCTGGTTAGTCAAGTAAATAGCTGCATGGTATATAAAATGAAAAAAGACCCGTCTTAACAGGCCTTTTAAAGCAGGTGATCTGATGATCTTCCATCCAGCTTTTTCAGTATATGGCTATCCAAGGAGAAAGTCAAAAACATCTGATGTTAATGACCCTGGAGAGAGAATGTACAAAAGAGGAAATAGAAACTTGGCCTTCGTCACCCCATACCCAAAACATAAGGAAAATGAGCGAAAGCATGCCTGCCACTTTTCAATCTACCCAATACCAACAAAGAAATAAGGCTAATATGATGTTTTGTCCAGGAAATAAATGCCCTCATTACAGCGAGGCAACCAAATATCCCAGAAAGTGTTATTACGAGCCCCAGTGCTGGAGAGGCCATCTGGATATTCTAATGATTACAATAAAAAGACTGATGCAGCGGAAAATATTAAATCCCTTCGCTGCGATAATTATGAAGACTAAAAATAATACTAAAAAAAGCAGAGCTAATAGTAAGAAAGCTGTTAAAAGGGAGAGATAGTAGGAGGTTATCTGAAACTAAACTTTCGTTGAAAGAGCTTTTATAACAGGAAGTTGAAAATACCAGAAGCTTGCAGGTATCTAGGTAACGACCTGAAGAGGTTGAACCTTTCGGATATCAAGGTGTCAGGTGTAAATGAGATGGAGCTATATAAGGAGGAAGTTATATGAGTACAACAAAATGGTATGCTAAACCAATTTATCTGATTTTTGCCCTGGCGCTGGTGCTTTCCCTGGGAATAACGGCAGTGCCAATGGCAGGGATAGTGGAGGCGCAGGACACGCTGCATGTTGTCCCATTCGAGACGCAGGCTTTGGGAACTGGTGCGACAGCAGAGTGGACAAATGCCGACAAGCACACCGGAAGCTACTCAGTTAAGCTGTACTCTCCCGCTTCTACCTACGCTGGTGTTGGCACAACGGCATACGCCGGGACGATAAACAGCATTACTTCACTATCTTTCTGGTATAAACACAGCCCATATGCGGCTTGGGTCGGCCCAAGAATGTCTCTATTCCTTGAAAAGGATGGGCGTTATTATCGCGCCGGTACCAACTGTGTAGTGAGCAGCGATAGTGTTTGGAAAAAGGCGGACGCCATAAACGGTGCAGATGCTGACTTTTATGTTGAGGAGCCCAACAAGGACCAGATATGGGGCTATACTGAGACTGAATCAGATTTTATTACCGATAAAGCGGGTGGTGCGGAGGCAGACAGCCTTACGTTTAGTGACCTACAGTCGGCTCTCACCGGTGCCAATGTCGCGTCTGTTGCCGTGTATGTGAGTGCTGGTGCGGGTGAGGGACCAGGCGGTGCCTACGTGGACGACATTGAGATAAACAGCGTCACCTACTATGGCATGATTCAGGACGCCATTGATGTTGCTAACCCTGGCGACACCATCGTTGTGGCGGCGGGGACGTATGATGAGCAAGTGTTGATTGATAACAAGGATTTAACCATACAGGCTGCAAGCACACCAGTAATAACAGGTGTCTTGAATGCTGAGTACATAATCAAGGTTACCAATGCCGATGTCACACTGGATGGGCTTAGTGTTGATGGAACAGGTAATAACATTAAATATGGCATCTGGTATTACGATGATGGAAGTGGAACAACAAGTGGAACAATAGCCAGTTGTACCGTAGAGAATATAGAACGAGTAGATGGGAGCCAGGCTAACATCAGGATAGATAATGCTCCGGTAGATATTGCTAATAGCACCATCAGAGAATTCTACAAAAACGGTGTCTTTGTCAAGAGTGCGGGCAGCACAGGCACTATCTCTGGAAACGAAATCGTCTGCAGAATTATCGATGGCGTGAACGAGGTTCAATATGGTGTTCAAGTTGGATGGGGTGCGGATGTAACAATCCAAAACAACACAATATATGACTCAACTATAGCTAGTGTCGATATTTATGATTGGAATTGGGCTTCTTGTGGTCTTTATGTTCTAGATGCCGGTGCTACTACAGGCTCTAGAGCACATATTATCAACAATCACATCCACCACTGCATGGAAGGAGTGCATATTGGTTATCAGGCTGTTTCAGGCGATACCTCATATGGCTTAATCCAAGACAACAATATCCATGACTGTTTCTGGTGTGTAGGGGTTGTCGGTGATGCAAGTGCTGATATAGAAAACAATACCATCAAAATGCTTGACGCTGATGTCAAAGCTTTCGTATCGCCATGGGGAGAAGGAATATTTGTTGGTGGCAGCTGGACAGCTATACATGAGTACCCAACGGCAGTTATAACCGGTAACACCATTGACAACTTTGATATGGGAATAGACATTTATGAGAATGCGGATGTCACACTTACCGAAAATGACATAACTAACAATGATTACGGTGTCTACACAAATGCTGATGCCGGCGAAGGATGGGCTCAAACAGTCGTTGCCCATTGTAACAATATTGTCGGAAATTCAGACTATGGAGTAGACAATTCCGCAAATTCCGCAACTTTTGACGCCGAGAACAACTGGTGGGGTGATGCCAGCGGGCCAACACACGCTGGCAATCCTGGAGGTACAGGAGATGTTGTAAGTGACAATGTGGACTATGACCCCTGGTACGATTCTGACCTGGAGCCCTCGCAGTCTGGAGAAACGGCCACTGGCACTGGGGAAGCCACATTTACTTCCAGCGATGGTAATGTCAGGAATTTCACCGCAGTGGATGAAGAAAGCCTACCTCCTGAGGGTAAGCCAGACATTTCCTTCCCACACGGGTTCTTCTCCTTCGACATCTGTTGTTTGGAACCTGGCGAAACGGTGACTGTAACCATAACGCTCCCTGATAATGTTCCTGCGACCACCGAATACTGGAAATATCAGGATGGGCAATGGATAGATATGACATCACTGCTGGGTGACAATGACAATGATAACGTGCTGACCCTGACCCTCACCGATGGCGGACTGGGAGACGATGACGGTTTAGCAAATGGCGAAATTGTCGACCAGGGAGGTCCTGGGTTTTTTATTCCAGTCGGCGGCGAGGCTTATCTGGTGAGCCATGTTAGCCTTATGCTGCCCTGGATTGCCTTAGCTATAGCTATCATAGCCGGAATGGGAATAATAAGCATAATGCGCCACAGAGCTAATAGTAAGAAGGCTGTTAAAAGGGAGAGATAGTGGGAGGTTATCTGAAACTACACCTTTGTTAAAAGAGCTTTTATGACAGGAAAATAAAATAACCAGAAGCTTGCAGATATCCAGGTGACAAGCTGGAGAGGTTGAACCTTATTCCGTGCGGCGCTGGAGCAAAAAGCAAATACTAAACTCATATCGTATTTGACCAAGGGGTGGCAGAAGATCCTCTGTGGAATGTGTGATTAGATTCCCAGAGGAAGGAGGAAGCACGGGCAATGACGCAATGACTAAAGGCAAAACACTGGTGGTGGATGATGAGCAAATGATCCAGTATCTGTTAAGCCAATTGTTGACTGGCCAAGGATATGAAGTAGACACAGTGAGCAGTTCTCGTGAGGCACTGGACTTGGTCAGAAAGAGAAAATACGACCTCATTCTCTCGGATATTAAGATGCCAGGGATAAATGGGATGGAGCTATATTATGAGGTAAAAAAAATAGATAAGGCTTTGTCCAGACGCATGATTTTTATCACTGGCGCTACCCAGGATGACGATATTCAGGAGTTTATCCATATCAATGGAGCTATTTGTATAG
>JAUVYX010000098.1 GCA_030602865.1 Dehalococcoidia bacterium
CAAAAATATGTTTGAACTTAACAACCTTGTTGTTGCGGGAAGATTTTTCCTGATCATCTCGGGAGAATTAATTATCCTCTTTATCGGGATAACTTTTCTCGTGGGACTGATTCAGGAATATGTTCCTCAGAAAAAGATTAAAAAATCTTTAAGTAAATGGCCAAAGGGTGTAGGAAACATTGTTGGAGCCGGTTTTGGCGCCTTAACCCCTTTCTGTTCCTGTTCCACTATCCCAATTTTAGTGGGTCTTTTGGATTCAGGAATTTCTTTTGGTATCTGTATGTCGTTTCTGATAGCCTCTCCTTTATTGAACCCAATTATAATTGGACTTTTTCTTACTCTAATGGGCTTGAAAGTTACTTTGATTTATGTGGCTTTAACCTTCCCTGCCGCCGTAATAACAGGAATGATGTTGGAAAAACTTGGTTTTGCTAAGTATGTAAAATCTGTTGCCCTGGTTGGACTAAAAAATGCCGATGCGGATATAAATTTGCCTTCCAATGCTTCTTTTTGGGAAAAAACTTTACCCCGGATAAAAAAAGCAGGCATATTTGCCATTTCACTTTTCAGAAAAATATTTTTCTATCTTCTTATTGGAGCAGGTGTCGGCGCTTTTATCTATGGGTTTGTGCCAAAAGAGCTGATTGTAAAGTTAGCCGGTCCCAACAACTTCTTCGCCATCCCGATAGCGGCTGTAATTGGTGTGCCAATGTATATTCGGGCTGAAACTATAATCCCGATTAGCGCTGTTTTGCTTCAGAAAGGAATGAGTATCGGGGCGGTAATGGCTTTAATCATTGGCGGAGCGGGAGCAAGCATTCCTGAAATTACCCTACTTGCCGCTATTTTCAAAAAGAAATTAGTTGCTGCCTTTGTGATTACTGTTCTCATCGTTGCTGTGCTGTCCGGATACCTGTTTAATTTTATAACAATCTTATGGGGATAAGAAGTTTAGTTATGATTAAACAAACTAAAGGCTATTTTCAGGTTTTTCCATACAACGGCGTTTCAGCCGATTTGCGGGCATAGATGAAAAGGGGCAAATGTTGGGTGTGGGCAAAATTTGCCCACAGAAACGAAGTCAGCGGGAACAAGATTTTGTTGCAAGGGAACGGTTAAAAAATTTTCTGTTTTGTTCACCGTACCCCCGCAACCGCAAGGGTGCGGGATAAACTCCGTGGAGGCGGAAACGCTGGGCGGGATTATTCAAAATCCGCAAGCGGATTTTCTTCAAAGAAAGTTCGAATTTCGTCCAAAAAGTGAAAATTGGCGGAGGGAGTGGGATTCGAACCCACGACTCCAATTTCTCGGAGTAACCACGTAGCAGGCGGCCGCACTAGACCTCTATGCGATCCCTCCTCGTACTTGTGGAGCTGAGGGGACTCGCACCCCTGACTTCCTCCTTGCAAAGGAGGCGCTCTCCCAGCTGAGCTACAGCCCCATTAATAGCAAGCCATTATAGCAAATTATCATGCCGTTATAGTAATTTGGAAGCAGCACAGCAAATACTGAAAATAATAATTGCTGATTACGTAGCAGTAAGTTTGAACTAGAAACAGGTTAATGTTAGTATACGAAAATTCAAATTATCAATGACTATGAAAATGAGAATCCATTATTCGTTATATAGTATATTTCCCTCTAAATAATATTAAAAATGATTTATAAAAGGATAGATTTAAAATGTCAGATTTGACCCTCCTGGTAGCCTGCGGGGCGGGGATACTCTCATTCCTGTCACCTTGTGTCTTGCCGCTGGTTCCCGTGTACCTCGCCACCATAGCCGGCACATCCGTCCTTAGTTCCAGCCCACCCAGTCGTAAATACGTCATGCTACATACTCTCAGCTTCATAGCAGGTTTCTCCCTGGTTTTTATTGTATTGGGTGCTTCTATGGGGCTACTGGGCGCTATGATTCCCATCGGTGTACTAAATAGCATAGCCGGTATACTATTAATTCTGTTTGGTCTCTTCCTGGTAGCTGCTACCAAACTACCCTGGTTGAATTACGAGAAACGGCTTAGCTTCAACCAAGCTAAGGGCTCAGGATATATAAGATCATTGTCAATTGGAGCCATATTTTCTCTGGGCTGGATTCCCTGTGTCGGGCCCGTATTAGGAGGTATATTGGCTTTGGCCTCTACATCACAAACAGTATGGCAGGGAATCTATCTTTTAGTTGCCTATTGTTTGGGACTGGGAATACCTTTTCTTATAGTAAGTCTGGCTATAGGAACAATCTCCCCCCATCTAAAATGGCTCAGCCGTCACGCACTTGTGACATCAGTAGTTAGTGCGGGGTTATTGATTACAGTTGGAATCCTTATTTTAACCGGGAAACTGGGAGGATTTATTACTTAATGAACAAAAAAACAATACTGCATCTCTTAAAACAAAAGAACAGTAAAATATCGTTCATACTTCTTTTCATTGTTGTATTATCTCTGGGAACAAGCCTGTTTGGCTGTGGTTCAACAGTCCCCGCCGATGAGCTAGGATTAGTAGCACCAGACGAAGAAATCGTCGCTCCCGATTTCACGTTATCTACATTATCAAACACAGAGGTAACTCTATCACAGTTACAAGGAAAACCAGTGATACTTAATTTCTGGTACATAGGGTGTGCGCCATGTATAATGGAAATGCCTTATCTCAATGCGGCAAGCAGTGATTACTCCGACAAAATAACGATGATAACCGTCAATGTTAATGACAGCCCCGATAAGATCAAAGAGTTCTTCACTGGTACTGAGCAGCATTTCATCGTTGCTATGGACCTCGATAAACAAGCTGGCCCAGCTTATGGCATACGCTTTGTTCCTACCACTTTTTTAATAGACAGCAAGGGAATCGTTCGTTATTTCAAACTAGGAGCATTCCCTGACGAGAAAAACCTACGCGATAGTATAGACAAATTACTGGAAGAAGATTAGGTAAGGAGGATCATATGACTGTTAAAGTTGTAACCGATAGCACGGCTGATATTCCTGTTGAAGTAGCACAAGAACTGGACATCGCTGTAGTACCACTGTATATCCATTTTGGCCATGACGTGTATCAAGATGGGGTTGACATCACCGCTGATGAATTTTATCAACGGCTAACAACAGCGCCGGAATTACCAAAGACATCAGCCCCATCCTCAGGGACATTCACAGAGGTTTATAACAAGTTTGCTGCTAAGACCAATGAGATTATTTCCATTCACATCTCAACCAAGCTCAGTGCCACATACAATTCGGCTATAGTAAGTCAAAAATCTATCGAAGCAGACTGCCAGATAAAAGTAATCGATTCCCAACTAACAGCGGTTGCTCTGGGTCTCATGGTTATTATCGCTGCTAAGGCAGCGCAAGCCGGAGCAAATCTACATGAACTCACGGAACTGGCAACTCAAACAATTTCCAAAACACACTGTTTCGCCACAGTAGACACGTTAGAATATCTACACAAAGGAGGTCGACTGGGAAAAGCGCAGACACTGCTAGGCTCCGTGCTCAATATTAAACCCATAATAACAATACAAAATGGAGAAATTTATCCTATCGAGAGGGTACGAAGTCATTCTAAAGCAATGGCCAGAATATGCGAATTAATGAGCAAGTGCAAAAATCCAAGAGAGATAGCTGTAGCTCATACTACAACTCCTGATGAATTAGAATCACTAGCTACCTGTATACAGTCATCCTTCCCAGAAAAGCAAGCATATAAAGCAATAATTGGCTCAACCATCGGGACTTACCTTGGACCAGGTAGCCTGGTAGCAGCGTTAGTTGAAGAATAGAACCAGGCTTTTTAAACAGTAAGAAAACTACTTGATCCAGGCAGTAATATATTACTGATCAAACTGCTTGAAGATAAGGCAAGCATTTGTTCCTCCAAATCCAAAGGAGTTGGATAAGGCTGTGCGTACCAACATCTTCCTGCTAACATTAGGTACATAATCCAGATCACACTCAGGATCTGGAGTTTCATAATTTATAGTGGGTGGAATAATGCCATCCCTTATCGTTAAGACAGTAGAAATAGCTTCCACCGCCCCTGCAGCCGCCAATAAGTGGCCAGTCATTGACTTGGTTGAACTTATAACTACATTCTTGCTGTGAGGTCCCAAAGCAAGCTTTACAGCCTTAGTTTCAGCTAGGTCATTGAGCAAAGTAGATGTGCCATGTGCATTTATATATTCAATATTGGTGGCAGGGATTCCTGCATCATGTAAAGCTAATTCCATGCATTTAGCCTGATTTTCTGCATCAGGTGCCGTTACATGGAAGCCATCTATATTGGTACCGTAACCAATGATCTCCGCATAAATATTGGCATCTCTTTTTATGGCTGAGCTAAGTTCTTCCAAAACAAGAATGCCAGCACCTTCTCCAATTACAAAACCATCACGGTTTTTATCAAAAGGACGTGATGCCTTCTCCGGCTCATCATTTCTACAAGATAACGCTCCCATCCTACCCAACCCCACTATGCCCAAAGGGATTATGTAGGCCTCACTACCCCCCGCGATCACTGCATCTACTTCACCATATTGTATAAGTCTAAAGGCATCACCAATAGCCTGAGTACCAGTCGCACATGCAGAAACCAAACACTTACTTGGCCCCGTAACACCAAATGTAATAGCAATCTCAGCCATAGCCATGTTCGGTATGAAGCCGGTAACGAAGAAAGGCGAGATCTTGTTCGGCCCATTTTCTTGAAGAGAAAAAAGAGTCTTCCCGTATGTAGTTAG
>JAUVYX010000076.1 GCA_030602865.1 Dehalococcoidia bacterium
CACTGTGGTCGCCATCTGGCGGGAAGTCATATCTATATGCATGAATGAGAACATCGGTATCGATGACAAATATTCTATCGCTCATATTAGAATATCTTGGAGAAGTTATTTATCTTCACATTCAACATCCGTGAAGCGTCAAGTTCTGAAATTCGGCCCTCTCTGGCAGCACCAATAACAGTGCCTATGAGCTTCCCTCCAAGCCTGCTTCGTATGCGTACTCTATAAGGTATGATTACTTCTTTAGTGCGTTTAGTTTTATATATTTGTCGCCACTCGTCTTGGCATACTTCATAGAATTTCCAATAGAAATCATTGTCTATTCGATTGAAATCAAGTAATCTTCGAGCAATAACAATTCTACTAACGCTAAACTTTCTTGAAATAGCTTTAATATAATCTTCAAGCGGATAATTAGTATTTATTTTTCCCCATTCGCTCAAAAGGTAATCCCCTGGAACTAAAAACTCAGCGGCAACTTGGTCACAGAATAGCTCATTTTGATATGGTAAATTTATATTGGAGATATCCAAGCTGTTTAAATTGGAGATTCCAGTCTCTCCACGTAAAACATGAGATAATTCGTGAATTAAGCTAAATATCATTGCAGGCTTTGCGTCATTGGGATTGATAACAATAAATGGTGCGATATTATCGCTAATAGCCAATCCACGAAATACTTCCGGAGCGATTTTAGTATGATAACTGCCTAAATTTCCCTCAAGAAGTATAAATACACCCTGCTGTTCAGCTTTAGTTCTGATATCAGAGAAAACTCGATTATAATCTCCAGCAGCTTTTTGATTGTCAAATGAATAATCAAGAAGATTTCGAATATGTTGTGCTACTTGAACCGGAGTAGTATTAGGACTGACGCTTGCTACAAAAGGCAGTGGTTTACTACCTGTATCCAGCAGCAAGTCATACATATTAAGCTGAAGAGCTTCAATCTGACGAAGCAATGCAGAAAACTCAGGACCAAAAGCATCTGAATCAATATCTTTACCACCAATAGTACGAAAATCTTCGAGACGTGTTTTCTTCCTCGGAGGTTCTGGAAGGAAAAAGGTTAATACTGGTCTTCTGTAAGCCTTAGCCAGCTTTTCGAGTTGGGGAAAAGTAGGCGTTTCAACGCCTTCTTCCCATCTTTCAAGCCTTACGGCAGAGGATAAACTCTCTTTTTCACCTCTAGCTTTTAAGTCATTTATGCAAGCCTTATTAGCAGCATGCGCTCTAGAAAGATTAGCCTCTTTCCTTGCCCAGACTAAAATATTATGATTAACAGGTATACTTTTTGTTGCCATTAGACCACCAACGAAAATAAGGTTGTTTTCATATAGATTTTAACTAATTCTACTCCCCAAGAATAATAGAAATCAATCAAGAAACCGTCATTTTCAGTATCTTTTCTATATATGTGGATTTGTCCTCTTTCTGAAAGAGAACATGGTGCTCTTCATATTGCTCTTTCGTCATATCACTACTACGCCACGGAATTTCCAGTAATCGGGTGTTTGAAACAATAAAAGAGTTCAAGGTAATACTCGGGTCCTGAGCCTGAAGGTCACGTTCAATTGATTTAATAGTCCTGTAGAAGTCTATCTTCGGATCTTCCATACTACCCTGATTACGGATTCCCTTAGGGTCAATAAAGTTAATATACTGTTTCCCATCCGCAAGCAGCCACAGGAGGAAATCAGGATAGAAATTTCCAGCCTCAAAGAAACCAACCCCTTTGCCACGTGACATGTTACGCAGCAGGTAAAGTTCCTTGTTCTTAAAATAATCCCTACTTCTCTTACAGAATTGCTGCAGGTCTAGCACGAAGTCTCGCTCTCCCTCATTCAGAAGAACAGGTTTAACTTCAACGACGCTGCTGTTAACATAAATGAGAGGTTGGTAAAGATGCTGGCCGAACATGAGAGCATGAAGACCCTGGAACTCTATATTACGAAGTTGACCTGTATTAATGATATTACTGATTTCTTCAAGTTTTGTGACAATATCCTGACGCGACTGGTCAATGAGAAACAGGTAATCATCAATAAAGTTATCATCGCTTTCAGTAAGGTCCCTATATTCAAGATGTTCAGCCTCGGCTGCAGCCCTGCATTCTTTGTAGAAACGGTCACAGTATTTGCGTAGAAGCACAGTCGCAATCTCCTGCCATCGCCGCGTTTGAGTGAATGATTTAAGAGACATCTCCTCTTTTGGGATATATAACGTGTACCAACTGCTATCCGTAAGCAATTTCGGTATTATTTCCTTGCTCAGGTTCATGTTATACAAAGAATGCTCGTTCTTGAACTGCTGGAGGTCAAAATAAAGCTCGTCGATATCAAGAAATGCAAGATGTCCAGGCTCGAACTTTTCTTCGTTCCGCTCAGCTATATCAAGCTGTCCCTGTCCTCTTGTGCTGACAAGTGCCTGTATCCTGGGATGCCAGTCAACGATAATCGATCTCTTCTTTGCCTGTTCACTCGGTAGAGTGAGGGTAGGCTTTGGCCCCTGCTTCTTGTAATTAAAATCATCCTTGAGCCGAATTATCTTTAACATCTTTTTACCCAGGTTCTTCAACACTGGTAAGACAAATTCAATGCGCTCTTCATTGGCGGGCAACCCTTCATCCTCCAGATACTCTTTAAATTGCTGCATATAATCAGCATGAACCCCAAAAACATTCAGTGTCTCCAGTCTTTCGATATCTTTTGGCGCATTTGCGCCAGTAATGCAGTAACTGCGTTTCAGGCAGAAACCAAGCCCTTTCAAGCGAACTCCTCTGCCGAAAAGCTGAATAATCTGAGACCCTTCCTTTTTGCCGATGTTCATAAGGCCCATAGTGCTAACACGCCAGCTGGACCATCCTTCAGAGAATTTCTTCGAGCCAATAAGAACATTAATCTTAGACTCGGTTGTATTTACCTGGTAGAAAAGCGACTCTGAGAATTCGCTGTCTGAAACAGCCATGTACTCCGAATGATTTTCGCACAGCTTACACAGGCCAGCCGGATCGCCCACATTGATAACCCCGAACGGTGTATTGCCTTCCCCAATGTGTAAGGCGATTTCTCCTTCTGCTTCGCTCCCTGCTCTGATTCGTCGCACGTGAAGCGCCCCTGTAACCTGCGAATTAAAGAGAGTTGATAGAATTTCTCTGAAAGCGGTTTCCCCTGAAAGCCCAAGTTGCCCCAGATAAGTAAAAGAACCTGCGAAGAGTTCATGCTCTCCAACATGAAGCCCGGAATTTCCGCTGAGCAACATGTCCAGATATCGAATACTCTCACTGCTGTTTTTGACAAAATTAGCCAGGAATAGAAGGATATCCACCACATCCGTATTATCTTTTTTGTCTTTATTGCTTGGCTTTTTAGCAACCCTGGTAACGCTTCCGCCCACGAAAATCCAGAGAGGTTTCTCAATAAGAAATCGCTGCAATTCGTCTTTTTTATCCTGAAACATTTTCTGCTGCTGGAAGAATGCCAGAAGACAGGCTGTCAGGTAGCGACAGCGGTGTTCCCTGTTCGAGTCGTTCTCAAGGTTCAGTATGCGATATTCTTTGCCATAGCCATCTTTATAAAAGTATTTATACGAGTAATCGAATAAAATACACTTTGCATATTCATGAGCCCATTCCTTATTGGTGCTTGCTTTCATAGCCTGCCCAAAGGTGGCAGAATACTCAAAAGAGAAACCTTTTTCGCAGAGCCGGTTGCGCATCTGCATCCATTGGCCGATTTCAGGACTACTCGTGCCACGGTGCCCTTCATCCACCAGAACCAGGTTATTTCCTTCAAAAGCGTTAACGGCGATAGTCTTCTGCCCTGTGGTCTCGCGTAGCTTATGAATATCAATAATCTCAATGCCTTTACCCGCGAAAAGACCACCCGCATCTTTATCGAAGATATCTGCATCCATCTCTGAAAGCCTGAATTCGTCCCTGTGTTGTATGCTTAAGCCTTCGTTCGGGGTTAGCAGAATAATACGGTTTAGATCGCTCTGGCGCCCGTGTAGTTTCAGGTAGTGCTGGTACTGTAAAATATGAACGTGCATAAGAAGCGTCTTACCTGAGCCAGTAGCGCTCCAGAAAGCCAGCTTACGCAGGTCTTCTGGCTCATATGGCTTTATCCGAGCATCCTTTGGCAGTCCTATAGCAATTAGCTGTCTAAATCCTTTCTGTTGTGGAGTAGCTCCTGTGTTGAAAAGAACAGTGTATGCATTTATGTCTGCGAGTAACTTATCCGGATTCCGAAAATAACGATCCAGGTAAATTTCAGTAAAGAGCAAACAAAGATATTGAAAATATTTCAGGCGAAGTATTTGCCCGTCTGCGCTTCGTCTCTCAGTGATTCTCTTCCAGAGCCGAACGATATTCGCGTCATAATGCAGCAACAGGTCGTCGGGTAGTTCGGGACGGTCGATAAGCATTCTCAGGCACTGGTGAAAATTGGAAATCCCTTCTTCGCCAAATCCCTCATTATTACTGTCGAAACGTGGTGCGCCCAGGCGTTCAGCCAGGTCCTCAAAGCTTGACACTCCTAAAAGAAAGAGCATCCAGTTAGACAGCACCAGTCGATGCTCGAATTTAATCTTTTTGGAATCCGCCTTTGACCTACGGCTAAAGCCTGATTTATTCGCCATATTGAAACTACACGTCCCTTACATCAAACATGAAGCGATTGAACTCTTCTTCTATAAGACGCACCTTGTATCGAGGCTCCACCCCTTCCTTTTCAGGATTCATCGGTATATTCATCAAATTATTGTCGCCGTTTACATAAATAACATCGAATTCTTTATCGAACGTGTTGTATTCTTGTTTGGTAAAGAATAAATCCAGGTCACGATTGGCTTTCTCGCGTGCTATTGCAATTTCCCCAGAGCCCTTCTCCGAAAGATTCCTGATTTTTCGCCAGATAACTAAAACTTTTTCGCCTCTGTGGTTTTCTCCTTCGACAACCTGGAAGCTGCTGATTCTGTCTATGTGTTTTACCTTCAGTCCCAGGAGCCAGTTGAAGGTCTCGACGAGGTCCACGTTCACTGGTTTGGTCTCGCCGGCTGAACCCGCTCCCACTAACAGCTTGTAGCTCCACGGGTCATCGAAGTTATCTATGTTCAGCAACGTCTGGCTGTCCCTTGCCTCGGTTTCCAGCATATAGCCCAGCATATATGATTCACGAAAGCCAGCCGACGTATCGAGAAATGATGACTGTGCCTCAGTGCGCGTCAGCCGTATGTTCGCCAGCGCGTCCTCGTAGGACTCCAACCGTATATACTTGAACATGTGGCTTATACCCTCGCGTGAAACTGGCTTGCCGTCCTTCCAGTCTTTGGAATAAACGACCTTCTGAATGCGCGGTTTGAGAACGGTGTCGAAGTAGTCACCCATCTCGACGAGAATATATTTGCGATTCCCATCGTCTCCGCGGTTGAGAGAGATGACGGCATGGGCAGTCGTACCAGAGCCAGCAAAGTAGTCCAAGATTATAGTTTCATTTAAGCTACCAATAGTCAGCATAT
>JAUVYX010000179.1 GCA_030602865.1 Dehalococcoidia bacterium
GAGCCTTGCTCCAGAAAGGGCAAGTGCTGTGAATGCATTACCTATCACCTGAAGTATGATGAGCTTCCCGGCTGTGTATTTCCAGCCGAGGTAGAAAAGACCTACGACCGCTCCTTTGCCCGTTTTGTTGACATCTTTCAAAGCAGAAGTAGCAGGAAAGGTTAATTTGGGTTATATTACTGGTGATGAATAAGACAAAGAGAGTAGCCAGCCTTAAGCATCGGCGCAAGCGAAAGAAGCTGGAAGAAAAAAGAAAGGCGCAACCACAGGCCGAGAAATAGGGATCCCTTGTCGGGGTAATTTGAGGGCGTTGGTAAATAACTGCCATGAAGCGAGTTTATCTGCTTACCGGCAGACCGGGGACAGGAAAAACCAGCCTTATTAAACAGGCAGTGTCTGAATTTAAAGGTAAGGCTGGTGGCTTCTACACTGAGGAAATACGAAGTCAGGGCACCAGACTCGGTTTCAAACTAGTTACTTTAGATGGACAGGAATCTATACTGGCTCATGTTGATATTCATAGCCGGTACCGGGTCAGCAAGTATGGGGTTGATATTGATAGCTTGGACCGGGTAGGTGTTTCTGCCCTTCAGCAGGCAGCCGAGCGATGTGATTTAGTCGTCATTGACGAAATCGGGAAAATGGAGCTGTTTTCGGCTAACTTCCGGGAAGCTGTCTTGCAGATAATTGGCAGCGGGAAAAGAGTTCTGGGGACAATCATGCTTAACCCCAACCCGTGGGCGGATGCTATCAAGCGCCAGCCTCAGGTAAATTTGGTTGAGGTAACCAGAGTCAATTACCATCAAGTGCTGGATGACTTACGACACTGGCTGAGAGCTATATAGAAACAGACCAGTTTCATGGAGCAGGTCAAAGCCTCTCCTCAAATTCCATCAGGCTAAAATAATATTCCTGCGTGCCATAGCTCTCGATGGCGAAAGATGCACACACGCTTCCCATTTTTGCACTCTGTTCTATATTCCTGCCTTGAATCAAACCCATAATTAACCCCGCTCTGTAGGCGTCACCGGCACCTGTTGGGTCAACCACTTTCTTTGGTTTGATAGCGGGAATGTTTATCTCACAATCTGGTGTACAAATACGGGAACCCAGTTCCCCCAATGTAGTAACGATAGTATTGGTCCGCTGAAGCAGTTTCTTTTTATCTAACCCTGTCTTGTTCATGATCAATTCCAGTTCATAGTCGTTGGAAATCACAATCTTAGAGCCTTCTATACATTGGATAAGGTCTTGGCTATCCCACATTGGTAGTGATTGGCCAGGGTCAAAAATGTAGTCGATGCCCTTGGCCTTACACGTGATGGGGTAGCTCATCATATCTTCAAGGTTCCCTGGGGCAATGATAGCGATGCTTTCTTTGGGGTTGATCTTGTCAAAGTTGAAGGAGGAAGGGTATTTCATGGCACCAGGGTTGAATCCTGTGATCTGGTTGTCAGCTTGATCGGTTGTGATGTAAGCGCTGGCAGTTAATTCCTCTTCGATAATCGTGATGTTGTCGCAGGCTATTTTGTTTTTCGTTAGCCATTCGAAATATCTATGATAATCTCGACCAATGGTAGCCAGGATTATCGGTTTTTCACCTAAAAGAGAGAGTGCATAGGCAATATTGCCAGCGGTGCCACCGAATTTCTCTATCAAACTGGTGACAGTGAAGCTTACATTTAAAACATGTATTTTCTCCGGCAGGATATGATCAGTGAAGTACCCCGGAAAGTCCATAATCCTGTCATATGCCAGTGAGCCGGAAATTATAATATTCATCAACAGAATTAAATCAACTCCAAATTTGGATTAGCTATGATATTCAGCCAATCGTACCAATGGACATTATAACATAACTCTATCTCAGCAAGGATAAGAATTAATGAAAAATAAAGAAAAGAACCTTTTTAGATTACACAATATGGCTGAATCGTATACAGGCGATTGAAGCTCATTGAAATCTGGTTAGGGGGGCGATGAATTGAAAGAACCTTTTAGAAAATTCATAGAAAACGAGCTGGGCTCTGGTTTTTTGCTTATCGCCTGTGGTCTTCCCGGTACCTGGAAAACAGAGACGACCGAAGAAGTAGCCAAGATTAAGGGTTGTAAGCTCCTGCGGACCGACATGATTAGGCTGGAGGTACTGAAAAATGAAGATATCTTTGATGAAAAGGTCGCCTCAAATATGGATAAACGAACCATGGTCTATGACGAGATGTTCAGACAGGCAGATGAGGCTCTAGCCAAGAGCGATTGTGTAATTCTTGATGCCACCTTCGTCACGCAGTCGTTGCGGCCGCGCGCCGCAGAAATAGCCGATAAACACAATAAGAAGTTTGTCATCCTGCAGACCGACTGCCCGCAGGAGGTAGCCATCAGCAGGATACTAAAGCGGACTAAAGAAGATTATGTATCCAATGCGCTGACCGAGCAGGCCTATCTCAATAACAAAAAGAAATTTGAGCCGGTGAACCTGAATGACCTGAAGGACTTATCTCCTGACCTTAATATCACCCACCTGACAGTGGATACCCGATACGACTTACCGGAGGATTGGTACATCATTGGCGTTGTAGAGAAATAAAGACTATATATTTTCTCCTTGATAGGTTCCCTGGTAGCCTTCTGTCTCCTCGGTTAACTTAAAGAAAACAAGTTGCACAATTCTGGCGTTTTTCTGCAAGCGGAACCCCTGGGGATTATAGACCACCATAAGAGACTGGGAACGACCTGAGTAGCCGGCATCCCAAACCGCAGTGTTTATTGTGACGCCACAGCGAAGCAGGCTCGACCTGGGTGTGGCCAGTGCCATGATATTCCTGGGCAGGTGCACAATCTCATTATAGGTAATGATATAAGCACCGGGCATCAGGTCAATAAAACCCAGCCCATCAAAAACTAACGGAGCTAGGTCAGATACCAATCTCTGGCTGTCGGCAACCCCTATCTTACCCGGTGACTGGGGCAGAGCCACCTCACGCAGGGTAAGGTCAATACCATTAGGCTGCACCTGCTGCTCGAGATCAACCCAGCCTTCTATCAGGGGTGGCTCTTGCTTTAGTAACCGGTGGATGTCCGCCTTGGATAAAATAACTGCCATCTTTTTAAGCTCTTTATTTGCTACTGATTAGTATACACTTTTACAGAGAGATTTGTTTATTGACCTCACTGCCTCTAGGTTTTTATTAGGTAACCCTCCCCCTTTATCCCCCTCCCTGGATAAGGGAGGGGGAAATGATATATAAGAGAGGCAATGCCTCTCTTTGACTCTCAGTGTTTTTCTCTTCAAAAGGGGGAAGAGATTCTAGAGTGGGCTTTTATATGGGACGTCTAAAGTATTTAGAC
>JAUVYX010000031.1 GCA_030602865.1 Dehalococcoidia bacterium
ATTGATACTATTAAACAAGATGGCGAAAGCTTAATTGGTCAAAAGGATGGGCTAGATCTATATAAAGCTGCATTCGTAGGTGGTACCGATGATCTTCGTAACTATCTTAACCTGGAAGGATTAACTCTTGGTGAAGGTGGAGTAAAAATTGATGTGAAGCCCAGCAGCACAAATTGGCTAATGGTAGGCTTACAGGTCATCCTTCCAATCGTGTTACTCGGAGGATTATTTTACTTCTTCATTCGCTCAGCGCGTGGAGCGGGATCACAAGCATTTAGTTTTGGTAAAAGCCGTGCACGCCTTAGCTCCGGCAACGAGTCTTCAGTTACGCTTGCAGATGTTGCTGGTATAGAAGAAGCAAAAGAAGAAATACACGAAGTAATAGAATTTCTCCAGGCGCCTCAGAAATTTCATGCTTTAGGAGGACGTGTACCTCGAGGGATACTCCTGTTAGGACCTCCAGGAACTGGAAAAACACTACTGGCAAAAGCCATAGCTGGCGAAGCTAAGGTTCCTTTTTTCTCCATCAGTGGCAGCGAATTTGTGGAGATGTTTGTTGGTGTGGGTGCTTCCAGAGTCAGAGACCTGTTTGAACAAGCAAAACGTAATACCCCCTGTATTATTTTTATTGACGAGATTGATGCGGTTGGACGGCAACGTGGCGCAGGAGTTGGTGGAGGACATGATGAAAGGGAACAAACATTAAATCAGATACTGTCTGAAATGGATGGATTCGATACCAATACCAACATTATTGTCCTGGCCGCTACAAACCGTGCCGATATTCTTGATCCCGCACTACTACGGCCAGGTAGATTTGATCGAAGGATTGTTGTTGATTTGCCAGATATAAAAGGTCGTCAAGCTATTCTGGTGGTTCATTCCAAAGGAATACCCCTTTCTAGTGAGGTTGATTTAGAAACGATTGCCAAGCAAACTCCAGGATTTAGCGGGGCAGATCTAGCCAATATTATTAATGAAGCAGCTATCCTGGCTGCCAGAAGGAACCGCACTGATATTAGCCTAAAAGAGTTGGAGGATGCTACAGATCGGGTGTCACTTGGACCTGAACGTAAAAGTCGAGTAATAAGCAAGCGAGAGAAAGAAATCACAGCTTATCATGAAAGTGGTCATGCCATAACTGCTAGTATGTTACCCAATGCTGATGCTAATGTTCATAAGATATCTATTATTGCTCGTGGAGAAGCAGGTGGGTGGACACAACTTTTACCTTCAGAAGACCGACGGCTTTATCCTAAATCGCAGCTAAATGATCGCATAGCAATAATACTAGGCGGACGTGCTGCTGAAGAAATCACTTATAACGAAGTAACGACTGGAGCACAGGATGATCTGGCAAAAGCGACTCAGTTGGCTAGAGGAATGGTTACTGAATTTGGGATGAGCGATAAATTGGGACCTCGAACCTTTGGCCAGCATCAAGAGTTAGTTTTTCTGGGGCGCGAGATTAGCGAGCAAAGAGATTTCAGTGATGAGACCGCCCGGGAGATAGATGAAGAGATACTCAACATTGTCCAGCGTGCTTATACAATCAGCAAACGACTCCTGACTGAGAACAAAGCGAAGCTGAAGCAATTAGCCGAACAGCTTATTATTCACGAGACCCTGAGTGAGACAGAGATCTCTAAAATGTTAAATAACCCAGACCCTCAATCAGCCACTAGCTAAGATCTGCCATTATTGTGCTTTTTTCTTACGATCCAGTAACTTGGCCAATTCGTGCTGTTTCATCCGCTACGATACTCTCATCCAGCTTGCTAAACAGGGTATGAGGTTGTTCGAGTTTCTGCCCAATAGCTGGTAACTGTATACGCCATCTTACATCTTTTACACTTCCTGGAAATCCAAGAAATGCATGAAGTTTCTCGGAACTGAAGGGTAAGAATGGATACATAGTTACTCTTAATACTGATGCCACACATAAAACAGTGTACATTGTCCTGGCTGCAATTTCAGTGTCATATTTTATTGTTTTCCAGGGAGCTTGAGCATCGAGGTAGCGATTTGCCTCTTGAGCTAGAGACATATTTAGCCTTAGTCCTTCTCTGAAACTACAGCGACCGAGTGCATCATTTACATTATTTAAAGTATTTTCAGCTAACTGAAGCAGGCTTTTACTTGGCTCATCAAGTTCACCGGGTGAGGGCACTGTTCCGTTATAATTACGATAGGTAAAGGTGAGTGCCCGGTGAACCAAGTTTCCATATGTGGCAACCAGTTCATTGTTGTTACAGCGAAGGAAATTATCCCATGAGAAATTACTATCTGCAGTCTCCGGCATGCTTGAGGTCAAATAATAACGCAGGGGATCTGCATCATATCGCTGCAAGTAATCAGGTAGCCATACTGCCCAGTTGCGACTTGTAGATAATTTATTGCCCTCGATGGTTAGGAATTCATTGGCTGGCACATTATAGGGGAGGTTAAGGTTCCCGTAACCCATTAACATGGCAGGCCATATCAATGTATGAAAAAAAGTATTGTCCTTACCAATAAAATAGAAGCTTTTGGCAGCATCATGCCAATATTTCTGCCACGCATTTTCATCACCACGTAGCTTTGCCCATTCTTTACTGGCTGATAAATAACCTGTAACCGCCTCAAACCACACATAAATACGTTTTTCTTCAAACCCATCCAGAGGAATTTTTACCCCCCATTTTATATCACGGGTAATAGCTCTGTCCTTTAAACCTTCATTTAAATATTTCCATGTAGAGCTTAATACAGCATTTCTCCAATGTTTTTGCCCGGTTACCCAATCCTCCAATTGCTTTTGTAATGCACTCAGGCGAATGAAGAAATGTTCGGAGCTTTCGAAGCGTGGTGTTGTTGAACAAATCTTACATCGAATATCTTTGAGTTCTGAAGGATTTATTGGTTTGCTGCATCCATCACATTGATCCCCCCTGGCATTCGGAAATCCGCAATAAGGGCATGTACCTTCAACATATCTATCAGCTAAAAAGCGCTGACATGTTGGACAAAAAGCCTGAAGCATTTTATCTTTATAGATATAATCATTTCGTAACAGCGTAAGAAACATATCTTGTGTTACTTCAGCATGGTTATCGGTCCCTGTGGTAGTAAATAAATCAAATGATATGCCCAATTTTTGCCAGCACTCTAGAAATTCCTGGTGGTACTTGGACGCTATCTCTTGTGGCGATTTTGATTCCTGTTCCGCTCGTATAGTAATAGGAGTTCCATGCTGATCGCTACCCGAAACCATCAACACATGATTGCCTTTTAGACGATGATAACGAGCAAAAATATCTGCTGGCAAATAAGCTCCAGCGATATGTCCCAAATGCAATGAGCCGTTAGCATAAGGCCAAGCTACAGCCACTAAAATATATTCAGACAATGATACCTCCTGAATTCAATCTACTATCTCAGTATCTGATAGGTGAAGACTGAATAATAATAAATAATAAAATACGATGCCACAATTATATCTGATAATGAACATTCTCTCTATGCTTTTTTACTGAAGCAGCAAATCTTGACGAAGGCTAGCTGCTGTTGTTAGCAGGAACTCAATTTGGCTAACAGACAAATAATTGAAAGCATTCTATCTATACGAAACAATCCTTCTGTGCAATTGGCTTAATTCTAAATAATGCCCGGTTTGACTCTAAAGCATCATCACTGTATAGTTTACGACAATTATCTATCCAGGGAGAAGTACATGCCTCAATCGAAATTCAAAGAAATGCAGCGCGCTTATAGTTTTGACGAGGTGGCTATTGTCCCCGGCGATATCACGATAAATCCCAATCAGACGGATATTCATCTGACCATCGGGGAATACAATTTCGACACACCTATTTTAGCATCTGCAATGGACGCTGTGGTAAATCCAACCATGGCTATAAAAATGGGCAAGCTTGGCGGACTGGCAGTTCTCAACCTGGAAGGGGTGCAAACTAGATATAAAGACCCGGAGGAAATTTTAGCGCGGATTACTCAATCCTCCGAAGCTGAAATTACTTCTCTCTTACAAGAAGTTTATTCTACCCCAATTAAAGAAGAGTTGATTGCTGAACGGATTAGCACAATAAAAAAATCAGGTGTCATTTGTGCTGCCTCAGTAACTCCTGCAAATACTAAACATTTGGCACCGATAGCTAAAGAAGCTGGACTGGATATATTAATCGTGCAGTCCACTGTTACCAGCGCCAAACATATTTCGAAGAGCACAAAGGGTCTCATTCTTACAGAGCTATGCCAGATGCTGTCCATTCCTGTAATAGTAGGCAACTGTTGTAGTTATAGTGCCGCTCTGGAATTGATGCGGACTGGAATTGATTCTATATTGGTTGGAGTAGGACCCGGAGCTGCTTGTACAACCAGAGAAGTACTTGGAATTGGAGTACCACAAGTAACTGCGACAATTGAGTGCGCTGCAGCACGGGATAGCTACATGGCTGAAAGTGGCCGATACGTATCTGTGATCACAGATGGGGGTATTCGTATTGGAAGTGATTTATGTAAAGCTTTCGCTGCTGGAGCCGATGCCGTGATGATTGGTTCCCCTCTAGCTCACGCTACAGAAGCTCCAGGCAGAGGATACCATTGGGGGATGGCACATCCTCACCCAGCTTTGCCCAGAGGAACCCGGATTAAGGTTGGTTCCGTAGCACCGTTGGAACAAATTCTTTTTGGGCCTACTTCCGTTACCAATGGTTCTCAAAATTTAGTCGGAGCCCTGCGTACTTGCATGGGAGTATGTGGAGTTAATACCATCAAGGAAATGCAGCATGTTACTATGATTGTTGCTCCTGCTATTAAGACAGAAGGAAAACACTTCCAGGCAACTCAGTTTACTCCCTGATAGTTCTCGCAATTTAAACAACAATTAATCTAGCTCTGTGTTATTATTCCTCGTCCTCACCTTCACCTTCACCTTCACCTTCACCTTCTTCGTCTTCATATCCAGCATAATTAGGTAGTATTGCGTCTATTTTGCTATTTCGGGGTGCATGTCTTTTAGGTAAATTGTCAATTTTCTGCCGCAATCCAATTAATGATTCAACAGACCATGTCTTTGAAGAGATAATTCCAGTTACCCCCACTTCCCACAAACGACAGAGCTCAGCACCTGTGACTAAAGAAGGTAAAATCATTAGTAATGGCTTGCGCAGCAGCTCGTGCAAGCGCTGGCAAATGAGCAAATGCTCAACAGTCAGTAAATCTGCCTGGCTATTGTCGATAACTAGCCCATCGATATCAAGCCCATTAACGGCCCTTATTAAATCCATATTAAGAGAAGCATCTATCATCAATAGTTTGCCGACCGATGTCCTTTCTACATTTATCATAGATACATGCTTATCGAAAGCAATAAAATCAAGCCCAGTGGTGGCTGAATTGGCGTTATTAATTTCACCCAACTGATTGATTATTATCCCTAATGGAGTATCTTTCAAAACTTTGACAAACTGCTTTGCTTTTTTAAGACCAATGTTTTGATTTAAAATTAACGCAGCATCGATAGAGATGCCATCCAGGGACTTGACCTTTTTAATATCCGCTGAGAATATGCCTGCAATTAGTAGTAATGGCGAATCACCTGGTTCGCTCGTCGCTGAATGAAACCCTATAGGTGTAGCTACAGACTTGGATACCTTATTTAATTTATCAGTAAATTTACTCATTTTCTTTCTCCTTGGATATCAATTGCTATTCTTACTCGAGCCAACACGTGGTCAACAATTCTCGTATACTGGTTGTCCTTGATTCAAATCAATTAAGAAATATAATTTCTTAATTTCAGTATTGTAGCATTCCCTTCTTTTTACTGTGAAATCGATTGGTCTCAACGTGATGATAGATCTCTGAACATTATCGGCTTTGATAATGACACAAAGTAAACCTGTTTTTTAAAAAGCAATAAATATATTTATAACATTTTGCTTTACTAGCTCCAAGAATATTATGATATTGATGATTGCATGACCCTCGGTTGGCTTAACGGCTTGTACGCAGTAAATGAATATGGCTAAGCATTATTTAATTTTAATAATAGGTGTTGTGGCAGTATCATTTGGTAGTATATTTACGCGCTTAGCCGAAGCCCCCTTTTTGGTCATAGCTGTTTATCGGTTAGCTTTGGCCTCTTTAGTTATAAGCCCCATAGCCTGTATCCATTCAAGAAAAGAACTTCGCTCTATTTCGAGAAATAGTATCCTCCTGTCTTTGCTTGCCGGTTTTTTTTTAGCACTTCATTTTGCATTCTGGATAGCCTCGCTCAGTTATACTACTGTTGCTAGTTCAGTGGTATTAGTTACCTCCCATCCCATATTTGTAGCTATAGCTTCTTATTTTCTTTTTCATGAGAAGCTCAGGAAAAATACTATTCTGGGCATTGGAATATGCCTCACTGGAGCAGTTCTCATCGGTTATAGCGATTATCGGATTGGTTTAGAATCGTTTGCAGGAGATTTACTTGCTCTCCTGGGCGCTCTGGCTATCGCCACTTATTTTCTTATGGGACGCAAACTTAGGCCAAGCACCGGTATTTTAAGTTATACATTGCTAGTATATGGCTCAGCGGCTCTCTTTTTATTAGTCGCAACACTGATCTCAGGTTATAGCCTCTCTGGTTATTCAACGAACACCTATGTCATGCTTATACTATTAGCTCTAGTACCGCAGCTCCTGGGGCATTCGTCACTGAATTGGGCTCTACGTTTTATGCCTGCTACTATGGTTGCAATAGCAATCCTTGGGGAACCTGTGGGAGCAACAATTCTGGCTGTACTATTACTGGATGAAATTCCCACGCTTATACAGCTCGCAGGGGGAATACTCATACTGAGTGGCATCTTTATAGCATTCGGGAAAGATAATATAGAGATTAAACCACGCTAGCCATTTGTGTTTTACACGCCATCTTTCTAATAACATAGTAATCTACGATGCCCGGGGTTGTTCCTCTAATGCACTTAGTAATTCAGCGTAGCTTGTCATCTTTTCTACCCTACTTACAAAGTTATTAAGTGTAGGGCTCTCTGCCCTGAGTTGTTGTAAGTCGTGGTAGATTGGACTGACAGAAGCAGGAGAGTCTCCATATATGCCATGGAAAGCAAAATAGGCCTGGTTTAATTTACGGATATAATAACCATGTGCAATAAAATACATCCTTCTCTTTTCCATATAGTACTCAGCCTCAACAATCTTCCCCTGTGACAAATAGTAATCCGCTATTTTTCGAGTTTCACTCATTTCATCGTAGAAATTAAATCCCTGAGAATTATTGGCAGGTGCCTTATCTTCCTCCCCCTTATAATATATTTTTATTATCTCAGCACCAATTTCCCGACTAACCATGCCCACAAACGTTTCATTCAAGACTATTATTTCAGGATCCTGTTGAAGACCAATTGAATCAAGAAAATATCGAAAGCCCAATGGTCTGAACGCCAGATATTGATGAAACCATTCTTCAACCGCGATATTAAGCGTATTTGTCAAAGAGAGATTATCGCTAACTATTGGGGGACAGACAGCACCAAAGCCGCCAAGTTCGACTACAAGTGAAGATACTCCCAAACTATCCACCTTTGCCTCTATCCTCTCCATTTCCTTCACATCAAGATGTTGACTTAAGAGAAACCTGTCAGCATATGCAATTCTATCCCTCGGTGATATCACCAGAAGACTAGGAGGTTTCCCAATCTCAACAAGAACAGGAGGAAAGGAACCTATACCATTATCTTTTAGTACGGTCCCCATTTCATTACTAAGCTTTACCGCAGGTTTCACTTCTGCATCAACACTGAGTAAAACATCTGGTAAAGAAGACAGCGTCTGTAATTCCCATGATACGTAATTAAAAGCATAAGGCCTGGTTATTCTATGTATCTGATAGTGAATACCCCCCACGTAAGGCATACTTACAGTAAAGAACAAAACAACGCCAACAAGTATGAGTATACTACCCAGAGTGATCATCCGGAAACGTGATAGGTTCTTCATTTTTATTGGTTTATGATACGCTTTCAGTGAAGTAGAAAAACATGCTTTAAATATTACCTTTACTGTTCATTATAACAATGAAGCCTATCGTTATTAAACGAGTATAGATGACTTATCCAAAGCCAAAGCTATTTCTTTTTGCTATCACCTGAATTATTCTTCTTTGTTGCCAAAGGGATGATAAAAAATATACAGGCAACAAAGAAAATAATGCTACCAATTAAATATAAAACATCACCATTTTTGATACCTGCAGCTATAAAAAAACAGGCACACACCAAGAACAAACCCCATCCCCAAAA
>JAUVYX010000022.1 GCA_030602865.1 Dehalococcoidia bacterium
ATATTGACTAATGTTATGGAAGGGATGTAATATGCCAAGGGCTATGGAATCGAAAAAGATATTAGTACCATTAAGAGGCAATAGTAGTGCCGATACAGAAGCGGTAAGGATGGCTTGTAGTTTGGCGAAAGAACGTGGAGCAGAAGTTCATCTTGTTTATGTGATTGAAGTAGAAAGAAGTCGTTCCCTGGATGATCCTCTGGGTTCAGATATGGAGAAGGCCGAAGATGTGCTGGAAAACGGTGAAAATGTTGCCAATTCTATGGGATGCGAAGTGGTAAAAGACTTCTGGCAGGCGAGGGAACTTGGACCTGCTATTGTAGATGAGGCGAAGAAAGGCGTGGATTTGATTGTGATGGGTGTTGAATATGAGAAACGCCTTGGGGTTTTTGATCCTGGTAAAGCTGTTCATATTGTTTTCAGGGAATCTCCATGCAGCGTGTTACTATTTCGTAGTTCTATTAAGGAGAATGTGTAGTGAAAATAATCGTTATGGGGTGTGGTAGCATGGGGGCTGGCTTGGCATCTGCCCTGGACATAGAAGGACATGAATTAACGGTAATAGATATTACTGCCAGCAAACTGGCCAAATTACCAGATAGTTTTGGTGGGACCACCTTGGTAGGAGATGGCACGGATGAAGATGTGCTGAAGAAAGCAGGAATAGAAGAGGCCGATGCGTTTATAGCAGCATCTAAGGAGGATGAGCGAAATGCTATGGCTGCCCAGATTGCAAAAAAAGTATTTGGTATGTCTCGGGTGGTATGTCGGATATATGATACTCAGAAGGTAGAATTTTACGAGAGCCTGGACTTGGCTGCTGTTAGCCCGATAGCAGCGTTTGTTGATTCGGTCAAACAGAGGTTATAAAAGTATGTATATTGTAATCGTTGGTGCCGGAAAAGTAGGGTATAGTTTATATAATGATTTGAGAAAAGAGGGCTACGAAGTACTTGTAATTGAGAAAGAGGCCTCGAAATATGAGAGCCTCGAAGTAGAAATGGGAAGTGCCTTGTTGTATGGTAATGGTTGTGAAGTTACTGTGTTAAAAGATGCTGGCCTGGATAGGGCGGATATATTTGTGGCTGTTACTGGCGAGGATGAGGATAATTTGGCGGCATGTCAGCTTGCCAAGGATAAATTTGCTGTTTCACGAGTTGTTGCCAGGCTTAATAATCCCAAGAGTGAGCATATATTTAATAAATTGGGCATTAGATGTATAGTGAATGTAGTAGACCTTATCTTGAAGAGTATCAAGGCACAGGCGTCGATTTGTCCTCTGAATTCTCTCGTCCGTATTGGTACTAATCAAGAACTTGTTTTGGCAAAGGTGTCAAGGTGGTCAAAGGTAGTAGGAAAGCCAATAAAGGCATTGACGTTGCCTTCAACTACAGTTGTCTCATTGCTGATACGAGAGGGTGTGGGTAGGTTGTCATCTGATGATATTGTTCTGGAAACAGGAGACGAACTTGTTTGTTTGGTTTTGAGAGAGGATATAATAGCGCTTAACGCTATCTTTACGGGTTGAAAACGCTTCTAAGTTTTTCATAGGTTGTGTCTAGCCCTTCGGATATGACTCTGGTCTCCCCTAGCACTGGCATGAAATTAACATCACCCTGCCATCGAGGTACTATATGTGTGTGAATGTGTCCCTCTACTCCTGCACCAGCAACTTTGCCTATGTTTAATCCTATATTGAAACCAGCAGGGTGAATAGTTTTCTTTAACAAGGTTATGCTCTTCTGGGTCAGTTCAAAATGCTCTTTGGCCTCTTCATCGCTTATATCCTCCAGATTAGCTATATGGCGATAGAGAACTACCATCAGGTGTCCTGGATTGTAAGGGTATGCGTTAAGGATTATGAAATTGTTCTTACCACGATATAGAATGAGGTTTGTGCTGTCATTATCCTGTTTGGGTTTTGTACAGAATATGCAGTCGCCTTCTTTTGACTTTGTTATGTACTGCATGCGCCACGGTGCCCACAAATGTTTCATTACACATATATTAAGTGTATTTTAACCAAGTTGCAACAGTTATGCTTCACTTTTTCCAATGGTAAATCGAGGTTCTGTTGTTTGGTGTATCTCTCAGTGGGAGAGGCATCCTAGCTACTCATCGTGTATTCTTTTCGGGCTGCCATAGCATGAGTTATCCGGTCGATAATTATTGCCAGAAATACAATACAGATCCCTGCTTCGAAGCCTTTCCCTATCTCGATGCGGTTGATGGCGATCAAGACTTGCATGCCAAGTCCTCTTGCCCCAATCATAGAGGCAATAACGACCATTGACAGTGCCATCATAGTGGTCTGGTTTATTCCTACCATGATCGATGGGATGGCCAATGGTATTTGAACCTCATAAAGTATTTGTCGTGGGCTGGAGCCGAAGGCTTGAGCTGCCTCAATCACGCTCTTGGGCACCTGCCTTATGCCGACGTTGGTCAATCGTATAACTGGAGGTATGGCATAAATGATAGTAGCAAACACCGCCGGGACTTTTCCCAGGCCAAAAAGCATCAGTGCTGGAATCAGGTAGACGAAGCTTGGCATAGTCTGCATCGCATCAAGCAGAGGTTTGAGTATAGATTGGATGATATTGCTGCGAGCCATCAGAATGCCGGTGGGAATCCCTATGGCTAAGGAGATAATTACGGAGGCAAAGATAATGGCAAGTGTCATCATAGCCAAGTCCCAATGACCAAAGCTGCCAATAAGAACTAACATGGCAGCAAAGAGCACTCCTGCCCACCAGTGACGCAGTGCACGCCAAGCAATGATTGCTACAGCTAATATTATTACTATCCATGGTATCCAGAGAAAGATACGTTCAATGACTAGCAGCAATGCCAGGATTATATCGCCGATGGCATCAAATGCAGTACCCAGGTTGGATAAAATCCAGGACATACCTGCATCAACCCACTCTGCCAGTGGAATATTTAAGAATTGAGGAAATTCAAGCATTGGCTTCCTCCTTATCTACTTCTTCTGTTTCTTCTTCCTCTGTCTCCTTCTCCTGGATCATGCTAATCAAAATAGTACTGTTATATATCTCTCCTATGAATCTTCCTGCCTCATCAACCACGGGAATAGGGTGCATGGTTGAGACTGCCAATGGGAATAACTCTTCTATCACTGTATCAGCGGTACAGGTGGGGAGCTCGGGTTCTAAAGCTTCCTTCAAGGAATTGCCTTTATTTCTGATCAATTTAACCAGTCGTTCCAGAGTTATCAGCCCCAGCAAAACCCCGGTATGGCTAACCAGAAATATGCTGTTCATCTTGGTAGTGCGAAAAGTGTGCATGGCAGCTTTAGGACCTTGCCATTCATAGAGGAGTACGTTTGGCTGTTCCATTATGTTCTTGGCAGTTACTACCTTAGCTGGTGAGGCATCCTGCACAAATTCGCGCACGTAAGCGTCACCAGGAGTGGTTATCACTTCTTCAGGCGTGCCAATCTGTATAATCTCTCCATCTCGCATTATTGCGATGCGGCTTCCAAGTTTCAGTGCTTCATCAAGATCGTGTGTCACGAAGAGAATTGTTTTTTGCACTTCTTCTTGTAGTCCTATTAGTTGATCCTGCATTTGACGTCGTATCAATGGATCCAATCCACTGAAGGGTTCATCCATAAGCAATATTTCCGGTTCGGTAGCCAGGGCTCGGGCTATTCCCACCCTCTGTTGCATTCCTCCGCTGAGTGCGCTTGGTAAATAGCTTTCCCAGCCTTTAAGGCCTACTTTATCGATAACCTCTCGTGCTCGGACATAGCGTTCTTCCTCAGCTATTCCTTGTACTTTTAGCCCGTAAGCTACGTTGTCGAGCACGTTGCGATGAGGAAATAGTCCAAATTGCTGAAATACCATTGCTGTGGTATTGCGGCGCAGGTCGGTGAGTTGCTGGTCGTTATAGGAGCAAATGTTATCTCCATTGATTAGAATCCTGCCTGCTGTAGTCTTGATGAGGCGGAGAATACAGCGAATCAGAGTGGACTTCCCGCTGCCGGATAAGCCCATGATGACAAAGAACTCTCCTCTCTGTACTTCAAAGGAAATTTCTTTTATTGCCACCACACAGCCTGTCTTTTCCAGTATGGTTGTTTTATTGGCTGCACGCATCTCGGGGCTATAGCATTGCTCAACGTTGTCGCCAAAAATCTTCCATAGGTCTTCAACCTGAATACATAGCTGACTTCCTCGTGAAGCCCCTTTCGTCAAAGCTGTATTCTCCATTTTTATACCTCTTATACTAAGACTTGCTTATACAAGTGCTTCTTTTACCTTGCTGGCTACATCTGCCGGTACCCATTTGGTCCATAGAGACTCATATTCCTTGAGGAAGTAAACAGCAGCACTTGACGCGTCAGTTCCACTATTCTGCATGTAGGCTAGTATCTTGTTAATATCACTGGTGTGTATAGAATAATTGCTTAGAAAATCTACTACCTCAGGGGCTTTTTCCTGCATGCTGGGATGAACAACAATAGTGCATCGCACTGACATATATGCACAGCCTCTGTCGCGATCCCATACTTCCTGGTCGAATGGTGGCTCTTCGAGCAGGGTCATATCGTATTTGCCGAGAACCAATGACGGTGCCCAGTATTGCCCTACCCAGGGTTCACCTTTCTTGTAGGCGGCAACCATCGAGCCAGAGAGGGCTGCATCTGAGCCACAGATGAAGTCATTGTAATATTCATCCAGACCGTATGTTTTGAGCTTTACCGAGTTATGTTCTGTGCTTTTCCAGCCAGGGATGGTATTGTGGAAGCGTCCTTTTGAAGGATCCTCGGGGTCTTTAAATAACTCCCAGTATTTTGGTAAATCGTATACTGATTTCAGGTCAGGTGCTGTAGCTTCAATACCACGTTCTGCATCGCCTTCTATCATATAGGTTGGGACAAGCCAACCCTGATAATTGTCATCAAAAACAAGACTGATTTCTTCTATCTCACCAGAGTCAATATAATCTGTATAAGTTTCACCATAGTTTTCTGACCATGTCTCCATTAAAATATCTATATCTCCTTGAGCAGTTCCAACTAGAACGACAGGGGAACTGCCGGGAATAATTTCGGAGGGAGGATAGCCGTACCCGTTTTCTACAATAAAACCAGCGATAGCATTGTGTACCTGTATGCTGTCCCAACCGGCATCTGCAAATTTTAGAGGCTGTTTTCCTCCTTCGGCACAGCCAGTAAGGGACAAAGGCAAAAGCAGAAGAATGGCCATGATTGACAGCAAAATCTTGATTCTCGTTTTTCTTCTTGTAAACATATATATTCTCCTTATTTATTTGTTTTATTTAACGTTTTGGCGGGCTATGCAGACCTGCATCAATTACTATTAAAGTGGTTTAATACATTCGAATGTATCTACTGTGAGGCGTTAAAACAAAAGAAATGATTACGTGGAAAGAATTGTGTGCGAAGAACCGATTAAAACGGAGGATTGACGAGGTATACCAACCCGAAATGGCTAAGCTAAATCATTTTAATATACCACCCATAAACTAAATCCTCCTCTCTTTCTGCATCACCATGTTTTATATAAGAACAATTCTAGGTTAATATGGAGTTTAAGGATATTACTAGCTCTTGTCAAGTAAGCAGGGGTTGGTTAACTATAGGTGCCATGGATATTTTTACCGGTGCAGACAGGTGGTTGACCACCGTTCTCTCCTGGCTGTAGAATTCAGCAGAGATAAGAGATGTTAGATATTTTAACTGAAAAACTTAATAATGTCTTTCGCAAATTAGCTAATAAGGGCAGACTTACTGAAAAGGATGTAGATGACGCTCTACGGCAATTGAGGTTAGCTCTCTTGGGTGCTGACGTTAATTACAAGGTGGTAAAGCAACTGTTACTGAAAGTGCGGGAGCGTGCTATTGATACTGAAATACTGCGTAGTCTGACCGCAGTACAGCAGATTACAAAGATTGTTTATGAAGAAATGACTGAAATACTGGGGAGGGAACGCCGTGATTTATCTGCCGTTGAAAACCCACCAGCAGTTATTTTACTTGTAGGGTTGCAGGGTTCTGGTAAAACCACCACAGCGGCTAAATTGGCTGTTCATCTTAAGCAGAAAGGGGAATTCCCGTTACTGGTGGCTGCTGATACACGCAGGCCTGCTGCCAGGGAACAACTGAAACTCCTGGGTAAAGCAGCCGGAATCCCTGTGTTTAATGAGGAGACTGAGGTGTCACCGGTACGGATTTGTGCTCATGCCCGTAAAGAAGCCGAAAAAAATGGGTTAAACAGGATGATTGTTGATACCCAGGGGCGGTTGCATATTGATGAAGTTTTGATGGCGGAACTGTCCGAGATTAAAACAGAATTACAGCCTTCTGAAGTACTACTTACTGTGGATGCCATGACGGGACAGGATGCCGTGAGGATAGCCAGGGAATTTCAGGAACAGATAGGGCTGACTGGGGCTGTTTTGACCAAGATGGATGGGGATGCAAGGGGAGGGGCTGCCCTTTCGGTTAGTTTTGTTACTGGAGTTCCAATAAAATTTCTGGGAGTAGGAGAGAAAGTAGGGGCACTAGAGCCCTTTTATCCTGAACGTCTGGCGTCTCGCATCTTAAATATGGGGGATATGCTCACTTTTATCGAGCGTGTTGAGCAGTCTGTTGAGACGCAGAAAGGCAAGGAAGTTGCCAGGAAGAAGAGCTTATCAGATTTGGATATGGATGATTTACTTGAACAGATGCGTAGCTTGCGTAAAATGGGGCCTATGGGACAATTAATGGGCATGCTGCCAGGTGTTTCCAATATTAGCTCTCGTTTATCTGACGATGAGAGTGAGAAGCAGATTAAAAAAATGGAGGCTATTATATCGTCTATGACACCTGAGGAGCGGCACAATCCCGATATTATAAATGGAAGTCGGCGTTCTCGACTATCAAGAGGAAGTGGCACGACCGCGCATGACATAAATCAATTGTTGAAGCAATTCTATCAGATAAAGAAATTGAGCAAAATGATATCACGAGGCAAGATGCCCAAGGATATAGGAAAGATGTTTGGACTCCGTGCTAAATCTGGTTATCCCAAGTAATCTCGGAATTTCCGGCTACGGCTTGGGTGGCGCAATTTTCGTAAAGCTTTTGCCTCGATTTGCCGAATTCTCTCTCGTGTCACATCGAATTCCTGGCCTACCTCTTCCAGTGTTTGGGTATGTCCGCCTTCAAGGCCGAACCTGAGCTGTATAACCCTTTTCTCTCGTGGAGTAAGTTGATCCAGTACCTTGTCTATTTGATCTTTAAGTAACTGTTGTGAGGCAATTTCGATTGGCGCAGGACTGTCATGGTCCTGTACAAAGTCACCTAGGCGGCTGTCTTTATCCTCACCAATTGGTGTTTCAAGTGATATCGGTTCATGACGGAACAGGTCCATGATTTCCTCGACCCTCTCTGAACTCAAACTCAATTCATTGCCGATTTCTGTATAACTTGGTTCACGTCCCAGTTCTTGGGTTAATTTGCGTATCTTTCGTATAAGCTTATTGATGGTCTCTACCATGTGTACAGGGATACGAATGGTACGAGATTGATCAGCTATAGAACGAGTGATGCCTTGTTTAATCCACCATGTAGCGTAAGTGCTAAATTTATACCCTTGTCTATGTTGGAATTTGTCCACAGCCCGCATTAGGCCGATATTCCCTTCCTGTATGAGGTCAAGCAGGGACATACCATGACCAATATATTTCTTGGCTATGCTGACGACAAGGCGTAGATTTGCCGCAACGAGATGCTCCTTTGCTTTTCCTGCTTCGGTCTTCACTTTAATAAAATGTTGTTTAAATTCGTTTTCATATGAGCGAAGTTGGGAGAGAAAGTCTTCGTCGCTTAATATAACTTTTGCCTCCTGCCAGGAAGTATCGGCTCCAATGATTTCTAATGCTTTTTGTGGCAGCAGATTACTTGTTAGAGAGAGATTGATTATACTTTGCTCTGCTGAGGCAATACTTCTATCGGTCCTTTCAGCAGTTGCTGCTATCAATGCTAAATCTAGCTTGTTATCTATTACAGCATGAAATGCTGGCTCTGTAATCGTCTTTACCATGCTGGAGGAGCTAATTATTCCTGATTGCTCTTTAATAACATTGATAGTAGTGGGATAAAGTTTGCATAGCGGGGTTATCAAGCCTATTAAGAGCTCCGTGGCTGTAGCAGCCCCCTTGTATTTTTTTTCAAGTTTAAGAAGGTGTCTGTTTTGCTCGATCTTGCTTGAGAGTTCTCTCTCTTGAAGTGCTGTGAGCAGAGGTACTTTGCCGATCTCACGGAGATACATCCGGGCCAGGTCATCAGTAACCTCGAATTCTTCAAGCTCTATATGAGGTTTGGTATCTTCGGAGCCGATTTCGTCATGCGCTTCTTCCTCCGTGCTGGCATCAGTGTCTTCACTTTCATCAGTTGTGGTCTCTCCTTGAGTTGATGGCTCTTCTCCATCGCCAGTTAGATGAAATCCGTTTTTCTCAATAATATCCATTATCTTATCCCCTTGTTATTTCTCTTCTCTTGAGCTGGACTGCCATAATTTGTTCGCTGCTTGATGTCCCTTGTTCCTCCAATTTAGCCAGCTCTGCGGCAGTTCCTTCCTGTTCTCTGGTGTCCTCAAGCACTATAGCTTTCTCGGCCTCTCCTTTCTTAAGCTTTCTTTCCTGTAATATGTTTACATTTTGGCTTAGGGCACGGCGCTGTTTGCTGACATTTTGCTCAATGGTAGGCTTGCCTAGCAGGTAATCCAGATGCTCCAATAGAGGGGAATCCATCTGTTTTTTCATCTCGGTATAATCACCATAACGTCGCCATTGAGCGAAGATCTCACGATTAGCTGGGTTTTCGAAATGCTCAACCGATAGTTCTTGAGCTGTACTGCTCAGTTCTGGATAATGCAGCAATACGGAGAGGCAATATTCCTCGATGGGGTTACGTGTATTTAGACTGGAGGGTATAT
>JAUVYX010000079.1 GCA_030602865.1 Dehalococcoidia bacterium
CCGTAGTTTCTAGAGTGGCCGAGGCTATCGATTGTTGTCTTACGAAAGGGATAGAAACGGCGATGAACAGCTTCAATTGAAGGCTATTTACGAGAGCGTGACTATAAAAAGGAGTCTTACATTTTTACAGACTGGATTATAAAATATCTAACTCGGGTTGCTTACTAAGTTAATATCTCGTCTTATTAACCGGGAAAACAAATAGAAGGAGGCATTAAGCGATGAAAAATATACTTAAGGAGAAATTAAGGAACGGAGAAGTTGTCATTGGGGGATTTGTAGGCATTGGTCATCCCGATGTTACAGAATGGTTGTCCCGGTTAGGTTTTGATTGGGTGGTTATAGATGGGGAGCATGGCCCGCTGAACTTCGAAACAATGCAAGTGATGATGCAGGCGATGAGCGGGACCAGTTGTACTCCAATTGTCAGGGTTCAATGGAATGAACCTGTGGTCATTAAACGTGTTCTGGATTTGGGAGCATATGGTGTTCTTATTCCATGGGTCAATACCAAGGAAGAGGCAGAGAATGCTGTAAGGGCTTGCAAATATCCCCCTGAGGGTATCAGAGGCTGTGGGCCCAGAAGGGCGGCATGGTTCGATCCGACCTATGTTGAGACTGCAAATGAGGAACTACTTGTGATAGTTCAGATAGAGACGGAGAAGGCGGTGAGCAATATTGACCAGATTCTTTCGGTAAAAGGAATAGATGCTTGTTATATCGGCCCTAGAGATCTATCAGTAAGTATGGGGTTTGGCAGTCCTCCGAAATGGGATGAACCAGTATACAGAGAGAAGTTTGATATTGTATTGAAGGCTGCTAATAAGTGCGGTAAGCCAGTCGGGATGTTTACGACATTCGATAATATTGAATGGGCGATTGAGAAGGGATTCAGACTGAATACAATAGAGAATGCGGATGTTTTCTTTATCAGAAGCGCACGAATGGCGTTGGAGAAGGCTCGGCATGCAGTGAGTGAAGCGCAGTCCAGGAAATAGTATTCATGGTTTAGAGAGGTATTAACAATCTATCAACTCGTCTTTTACTATATAGTTATACCTGTTACTATTATGAAAGAGTTGCAGGTAACATTGTAGTAGTAATTATTTGGGCGAAGTCTTTTTATATTGAACAAACTATATTGCTTTCCAAAGTGAATAGCTTATCTGCATAAGGAATCCAATATAGTTAACTACTCTCAGACCAGATAAATTATAAAGCACCTGCAATTATTATAGATATGGGGGTTTAAAATGGTTATACAGTTAGCAGCGATTGAAAAGGTCCAGGGGTGGGAAATCCTTGATTCCAGAGGCAATCCTACTGTGAAGGTGAAGGTCACGTTGTTTGATGGCACTGTTGGAATAGCAGCGGTTCCTTCAGGGGCAAGCACCGGAAAATATGAGGCGGTAGAATTACGTGATGGAGATAAACACAGGTATGAAGGGCTTGGCGTATTGAAAGCCATCGAACATGTGAATGGTGTTATAGCTTCGGCAATAGCGGGCATGTCAGCTTTAGAGCAAGAGCTACTAGATAAAAAGTTAATTGAATTGGATGGTACAGACAATAAAAGCCGACTTGGAGCTAACGCAATTCTAGGAGTATCTCTGGCGGTAGCAAAGGCTGCTGCTAGCTTCCTTGGCCTGCCATTGTATCGATATATAGGTGGGGCAGAGGCTAATTTATTGCCAGTCCCTATGATGAATATTTTAAATGGTGGCAAGCATGCACTCAATTCCACGGATTTTCAGGAGTTCATGGTAATGCCTGTGGGGGCCACCAGTTTTTCTAAGGCTGTTCAGATGTGTAGTGGAATTTATCATTCTTTGTATAGAGTGCTTAAAGATAAAGGCTTAAATACTAACGTTGGTGATGAAGGAGGCTTTGCTCCTGTACTATCCTCCAACAAGGAGGCATTGGAGCTGATATTAGCGGCCATTGATAAAGCGGGCTATAAGGCAGGGGAAGACTGTTTCCTTGCCCTTGATCCGGCCTCCAGTAGTTTCTATGAAGATGGTAAATATGTTTTGGCCATAGAAGGAGTGACCCTCAGCTCTGAAGAGATGGTGGACTATTATGCTGAGTGGACTTCAAAATATCCTATCATTAGTATCGAGGATGGTCTGGCGGAAGATGATTGGCAAGGTTGGGCATTACTTGAAGCCAGATTAGGAGAAAAGGTTCAACTTGTAGGTGATGACCTTTATGTGACCAATATTAAACGCATCGAAAAAGGGATTAGAGAAAAAAGCTCCAACTCAATTCTTATCAAGCTGAACCAGATTGGTACGCTAAGTGAAACTATAGCGGTTGTTAAGAGAGCAGGGAAGGCGAAATGGACAAGCGTTATAAGCCATCGCTCTGGTGAGACTAGAGACACTACTATAGCTGACTTGGCTGTTGCCGTTGATGCAGGATTTATCAAGGCTGGAGCTCCCTGTCGTAGTGAGAGACTTGCTAAATATAATCGTCTGCTTGAAATAGAGAATGAGCTGGGAGATATTGCCTGTTACGCTGGAAAAGAGGCCTTTTATAACCTTGGGTGAAGAAATATGCGATTAGTAGCAGGGGTTTATCAAATAAGGCTTCCTTCCCCACAAAACAACACTGATTATACCAATGTGTATGTAATTGAAGGGGAAAAAGGAAATATACTGGTTGATAGTGGGTGGGACTGGCCTGGTGCACTTTGGGCTTTTCGAGAAGGAATGAGAATCGACTCACTTAAGTTCCAGGATATTAACTGGATTGTGATTACACATATTCATCCTGACCACTATGGTCTGGCTGGAAAATTAAAAGACCTCTGTGGAGCTAGAATAACCATGCATAGATTGGAAGCAGAGCTTATTGACTCAAGGTATGAGACATCTGAAGTGTTGCTTAATGATCTGTCCGAGGCACTCAATAAAAATGGAGTGCCTCAAGATGAGTTAACTGATTTGCAGGATGCCTCCTTATGGATGCGAAAATTTGTTTCTTCTTGTCAACCTGAGATTATACTGGACGAAGGTGATAAGATTTCTAATGGCACCTTTGAATTTGAGGTATTGCGTACGCCAGGACATTCACGGGGGCATATATGTCTTTATGAACCTGATAAAAAATGGTTTTTTTCGGGAGATCATATCCTATCCCAAACTGTACCCCATATCGGGCTTCATCCCCAGTCGGGAGATAATCCTCTTGAGGACTATATTAAATCTCTGAACAAGTTGCAGGCGATGAAAATCAACTTTGTTTTTCCGGGACATGGACCTGTGTTTAATAGTCTAAAGTTAAGGTCTGCTGAGATATTGTATCATCATGAGCAGAGAAGAAAAGATATTATGAAAGTTCTGAACGGAGGGTTGAAAACAGCCTATCAGATAGCTGTTGACATTCCCTGGAAGGGTAGATCAATGGCAGAAAAATTTAGTAATTTGACACCTTGGGATAGGCGATTGGCCATATTTCAGATTATGGCTCACTTAAAATTATTGGATTCTGAAGGGGAACTAGGGAGGATTGAGCAAGAGGGTGTTTACGTATATTTGAAAAAAAATTAGCTTGTTTCTATTTCGCATAAATATGAGTGGAACAGTAATAGAAATCAACTGGTGAAGGAGTTGAAGAAATGGTAACTAAAATAGGTATTAATGGTTTTGGGCGTATCGGTCGGTTGGCTTTTAGGGCGGTGAATCAGCGCCATAGAGCGGAATTGGAGGTAGTAGCGGTTAATGACCTTACCGATGCCAAGACCAATGCTCATCTTTTAAAATATGATAGTAACTATGGTATTTATCCGGGTAAAGTCGAGGCTAAAGGGGCTTCGATAATAGTTGATGATAGAGAGATGAGAGTTTTAGCTGAACGTGACCCGGCGAAGATACCCTGGAGTGATTTTGGAGTGGATATCGTGATTGAATCTACTGGGCTTTTTACCCAGGCGAGCAAGGCAGCAGCTCATTTTCAAGGTGGTGTTAAAAAAGTAATTATCTCTGCACCTGCTCAGGACGAAGATATTACTATCGTCCTCGGTGTCAATGAGGAAAAATATGATTCTGCCAAGCATAACATAATATCTAATGCTTCATGTACCACTAATTGTATTGCTCCTGTGGTTAAGGTTCTTCACCAGAATTTTGGTATTATCCGTGGCTTTATGACTACCGTTCACTCTTATACAAATGACCAAAAGATTCTTGATGTGTTTCACAATGATCTTCGTCGAGCGCGTGCTGCCGCCATGAATCTTATTCCTACGACTACAGGGGCCGCTCGTGTCGTCGGCGTGGTTATTCCTGAGTTGCAAGGAAAACTAGATGGAATCGCTATGCGAGTGCCTACCCCCAGTGTTTCTGTGATTGATTTCGTAGCTGATCTGAATAAGACAGTAGACGCTAATGAAGTTAATGAAGCTTTCCGTAAGGCTGCAGAAGGGGAACTTAAAGGGATATTGGACTATTCCGATGAACCTCTGGTGAGTATGGATTTCAAAGGCAATCCAGCTAGTTCAATTTTTGATGCTTTGACTACAATGATTATAGATAAAACTATGGTTAAGGTTCTCGCCTGGTATGACAATGAATGGGGCTATAGCTGTCGGATTGCTGATCTGGTTAATTATGTTGCTGGCAAAGGTTTATAGTTCTGTGAGCTATTGTTTGCCTGCTGGTTGCGAAGGTTAATGTCGTTACACTTATTATCTCTATCCTGATTGGAATGTTGTAGACTATTGCGAAAATTGAAGTCTATGGTGTAAGATGCTACAAGAACAATTAACAGGAGGTAGGAAATGGCTTCTTCAAAAGATAGCACTGGGTTGTCACCTAATGTAGCGGGGCTACTCTGCTACGTTGCTGGCTGGGTATCGGGTATAGTATTTCTGATAATAGAGAAAGAGAGTAAATTTGTAAGGTTTCACGCATTACAGTCTATTGTGACATTTGGTATATTGACTGTTGTTCAAATTATTTTATCCGTTATCCCCTTTATTGGATGGGTTCTTGTTCCTCTGGTTTGGATTTTAATGGTTATTTTGATGATTATTCTTATGATTCGGGCATACTCCGGTAAGATGTGGAAATTGCCATGGGTGGGGAACTGGGCTGAACGGCAAGTCAATAAAGGGTAAACTAAAGAATTCAAGTTTTTTAAAAGAGTGATTCAAGCTCTTGCCTGTCAGATGGCTGCTCAAGAGTTATGCTAGCTAGTAGCTGCTCTGGGAAAAAGCAGAGAGCCTGCTATTTGGGTGTTAGCGTAAACCTTTCTTATCATCTTTTCGTTTTCCTATATAATAGGCGTCGTTAAGATGTCTATTGAACAGGATATTGTAGAGAGAGCAACAAAAGGGGATAGACATGCCTTTGCACAACTTTATGAGAATAATTTTAA
>JAUVYX010000194.1 GCA_030602865.1 Dehalococcoidia bacterium
CAGGGGACATCTCATAACAAAGATAACATAGTTATGCCTACGAGGCAATATTACGTTAAGAGGCCATTTATTACAGATGAATATCTGGCTGCCAGTAAAAGGCTATCAATAGACTGGAAAGCCCTTGCACAGCTCCTCGACTTCTTTTCGAATCGCCTCTAACTTATTCTCACTATCTTTGGCAGCCAATGCCTGAGCTATAAATTGACCAATCTGTTTCATCTCTGCTTGTTTCATTCCCCGGGTAGTTACCGTTGGCGTTCCTACTCTGAGTCCGCTGGGATCGAAGGCTGTTCTCGTATCGAATGGAATGGTATTTGCATTTGTAGTTATTCCTGCAATATCCAGTACCCTCTCCGCCTCTTTACCTGTGATGCCTTTATTCTGCAAATCTATAAGCATAAGATGATTATCAGTGCCACCTGTTACCAATCTGAATCCGCTTTCTATCAGTGATTCAGCTAAGACCTTTGCGTTGATGACAATCTGTTTGGCATATTCTTTAAACTCCGGTTTTAGAGCCTCCCCGAATGAAACGGCGATGGATGCTATGGTGTGTTCATGTGGTCCGCCCTGCATGCCAGGGAAAACAGATCTATCTATATCTTTAGCAAATTGCTGTTTACACATTATTATTGCTCCCCTTGCCCCTCGAAGCGTTTTATGCGTTGTTGTTGTTACCACGTCTATATACGGGAAAGGAGAGCTATGTGCACCACCGGCGACAAGGCCGGCAATATGAGCAATATCAGCCATAGATATAGCATCGACTTCCTTTGCGATTTCGCTGAACGCCTTGAAATCAATCTCGCGTGGGTAAGCAGAAATACCACAAACAATCATCTTAGGCTTTGTCTGCAAAGCCATTTTTCTTATTTCATCATAATCCAGCAGTTCGGTTTGCCGGTTAACTCCATATTGCACAGCATTGAATAACTTGCCACTAGAAGTCGCCTTATGCCCATGGGTCAGATGCCCTCCATGCCCCAGGGCCATTCCCATAAAGGTATCACCAGGCTTCATCAAAGCAAGGTAAACTTCCATATTAGCCGGGCTACCCGAGTATGGCTGAACATTGACATGTTCTGCCCCAAAGAGAGCCTTGGCCCTTTCGATGGCCAGGTTCTCAATAACATCGATAAACTCATTTCCACCATAGTATCGTCTTCCAGGGTATCCCTCAGAATATTTGTTGTTAAAAACAGAGCCAAGGGCTTCAAGGGTAGCTTTACTGGGAAAATTCTCTGAAGGGATTAACTCAAGGCTGGTATTAATCCTGTTTATCTCCTTCAACATCGTGCTATATACCAGCTCATCCCTCTCTCTCAGATTTTCGTATCCTGTTGGTATATTTGTCATAACGACCTCCCTTTGAAATTACTCAATCAAACTGCCACATATTACCCTCTTAGCTCGATGCAGGAATAATAGCTCGCAATATTGTCTGCTAAAAGTATTGAAGATTTATTTACAGTATCAACATCAGCCCGATGTTCACTATAAAGCTTTTGCCTGTTCCACTGGGATTATCATAACATGGATTTTGACCAGCAATCTATTGTGAGTGCGTGCTACAATGTTGTTGTAATAGCATATCACAACTGGCTAATGGTTCATTATATACCGGATTTCGTTTGCAGGAGGAACTTCATATGCAGAGCTTGGGCCCTATTTGGACAGAGATCGATATGGATACCATCGCAGCAAACGTGAGGTCAATCAGGAATTCAATTGACAAGAATGTCGCGATTATGGGCGTGGTAAAGGCTAATGCCTATGGACATGATGCCCCAGAAGTAGCACCTCTTTTGCTACAAAACGGGGTGTCTTATCTGGGCATAGCCCGATTGGATGAGGGCATAGAATTACGAAAGAGCGATATTAAAGCCCCCATTTTTATTCTTGGGCTTACTATGAGGGAGGATATGGAGGCATTACTATTATATGATCTTTCCTCTGCAGTTTGTGACATTGAAGACATGGATTTTCTATCTCAGTTAGCGGTAAAAATGAACAGGGTAGCTAAGGTTCATATAAAGGTAGATACAGGTTTGGGGAGAATAGGGATCTACCCTGAAAATGCCTTAGCTTTTATACGCAGGGTGCAAGATATGAAAAACATCCAGATAGAGGGAATATTTACGCACTTTGCTGTCGCAGATGAACAGGATAAAAGCTATACTGAGGAGCAGTTCAGGAAATTTATCATTTTACTTGATGGCATTGATCAGGCAGGGATAAAAATACCACTAAAGCACGTGGCAAATACTGCTGCCGTGCTTGATTTGCCTCACATGTCGTTGGATATGGTAAGGCTGGGTGTTCTACTTTTCGGACTGTATCCATCTGCTGAGGTTAAGAGGTCTATAGAAGTGAAAACAACCCTGAAGTTCAAATCCAGGATTGTTCATCTGAAAAAGGTCCTGGCAGGTAAGACTATCAGTTATGGAAGAACCTATACCACCACCGCTGACACTATGGTAGCTACGTTACCAGTTGGTTATGCTGATGGCTACTCTCGCCTTCTGTCCAACAATGCTGAGGTTATAGTCAAGGGCAGGGCAGCTCCGGTGATAGGAAGGGTTTGCATGGACCAAACAATGATAGACGTCACCCATATTCCTGCTGTTGAAGTAGGAGAGGAAGCAACACTCTGGGGAGGGCAACAAATATACGAGTCTGCCGAGCAAATGCATACTATCGTTAATGAGCTTGTGTGTATGGCCGATAAAAAGAGGGTCCCCAAACTGTTTATCAAGAATGGGAGACCCTTTAAAATCAAATCTATGCTAGGAGAAATACTTCTCTGAGATAAAGACCAATTCTTTATCTCTTATTTACTGGTAACAGAAAAGGCCTATCAATAACTACGGCTTTTACCTCTCTATTTCTGATAACAATATCCAGTTCAATGTCATTCTCTGTATAAGGCAAGTCGATCATTGCTATTGCACACACCTTAGTTAGAGAGGGACAGTAATTACCAGAAGTGATGTATCCCACCTTCTTCCCGTCTTTTCTGACTTCCATTTTATTTCTGGGGATACCGCCTTTGGGAACAGAAAGCCCAACAAGTTTTCGGCTAATGCCTTTCTCTTTTATTTTCAGGAGTGCATCCTTCCCAATGAAGTTACCCTTATCGAATTTCACTGTCCAACCCTGCCCTGTTTCCAATGGATTTACTGTCTCATCGATCTCATTAGCAT
>JAUVYX010000135.1 GCA_030602865.1 Dehalococcoidia bacterium
ACATTGGGTCTAGTTCGGGGAAGTACTATCAGAGCCAGACATGTTGGGCGAGATATTATGGCTAGCTTGCGAAATATCGTAGGGGGTGAGATTAAAGACTATACAGTTATGTTGGCTCAGGCTAGAGAAGAGGCACTACAAAGGATGACTGACCAAGCTGATAAGAAAGGAGCTAATGCTATAGTCTGTTTAAGATTGGTGACATCGACGGTATCTTCTGGAGCAGCTGAGATGGTTGCTTATGGAACAGCAGTAAAAGTGGCAGATGATTAATCAAATTCGTCAATTCAGGAGCAATTATATTTGATACATCGAGTTGAAATCTGGCCCAAGGATGGAATCTCTGATGTCAGGGGGCTTGGCCTGATTAAAGACATACAAGATTTAGGGATAGAGAACATTACTTCCGTTCGAGTGGTGGACGTATACTGGATAGATGCAGAGCTAAGACCTGGGGAACTCAATAAGCTCTGTAATCAACTTCTAGCTGATTCACTAATACAGAATTATCTTTGTGAACCGGATGCTATGGTTCACAACATAGACAATGAAGACTGCCATATTATCGAAGTTGCCTATAATGCTGGTGTTTCAGATCCGGTAGAAGAAACCATAATGAAGGCAACACTGGACCTCGGACTGAATAATATAATGGCAGTTAGAACAGCGAAACGCTATTTCATTGAGGGCAGGCTTAATGAACATCAATTGGAAATGATTAGCACTAGATTACTGGTGAACTATAACATCCAGCATGTAGTCGAGGCAGGAGCTATTGGGTTTCTGCAGAATCCTGAGTATAAATTTGAGTTGAAATATGTAGACATCCTGAACTCAAGTGATTTTGATCGAATGAAGACCGGCCAGTCGTTTGGATTCGATAATACAGAATTCAGGGCTATTATTGCTTATTTTAAGAAAGAAGGGCGTAATCCGAGCGATGTTGAGTTAGAGACCATAGCTCAAACTTGGTCTGAACACTGTTGCCATAAAACATTTTCAGGGAAAATTAACTTTAATGGTGTAATTATAGATAATTTACTAAAAAACACCATCATAAAGGCGACTAAAGAAATTGATAAGCCATGGTGTCTTTCAGTATTCAAAGATAACGCTGGTGTAATAGAACTAGATGATCATTGGGCGATCTGTTTTAAAGTTGAGACACATAACCATCCGTCGGCAGTAGAACCATATGGTGGAGCTGCAACAGGGATTGGAGGAGTTGTAAGAGATATTTTAGGTACGGGCTTGGGGGCACTGCCAATATTGAACACCGATGTGTTCTGTTTTGCACCCCCTGATTTTTCCTATGATAAATTACCACCTGGAGTTTTACATCCTCGCCGTGTTTTCAAAGGTGTTCGAGCAGGTGTAGCTGATTATGCTAACCGGCTTGGTATTCCTACTCTCAATGGTGCTGTATTATTCGATGATCGATATGTGTCTAATCCCCTTGTCTTCTGCGGTACAGTTGGATTATTACCTATAGCAGTATCGCAAATAGGGATACAGAAGACAGGAGATCTGGTGGTAGTAGTTGGAGGAAAAACTGGTCGCGATGGGATACATGGAGTAACTTTTGCCTCAAAACAACTAACTGATGAATCGACCAAAGTTTCCTCCAGCTCAGTTCAAATAGGTAATCCTATTATGGAGAAGAAAGTTACTGAAGCTCTATTACGAGCTAGAGATATGGGATTGTACTCCAGGATAACTGACTGTGGAGGAGGAGGGCTTTCTTCTGCTATAGGGGAAATGGCTGCATCGACGGGGGCAATTATACATCTGGATAAGATTCCCTTGAAATATGCAGGATTGTCATATTCCGAGGTCTGGATATCGGAATCTCAGGAACGAATGTTACTGGCTGTTCCTCCTGATAAGCTTGACAAGTTGCTGGATATATTCACTGCTGAAGATGTCGAGGCAGTTGTTGTTGGTGAGTTCTCTGCAGACCGGAGGCTAAAACTATTTTACAATAATAATAATGTATGTGACCTGGACATGGACTTTCTGCACGAAGGAAGACCACAGGTACATAGGCAGGCAGTTTGGGAACATAGTAGAGTCCCGGAGCCTGAGTTTAAGGAACCAGATTATCTGGATGAAGATTTGCTTCATCTTCTTGGATCATGGGATATTTGTAGCAAGGAGTGGGTAATTCGCCAGTATGACCATGAAGTACAGGGGGCCAGTGTTCTCAAACCTTTGGTCGGGATAGATAATGATGGGCCAGGTGATGCGGCTATTATCAGGCCTCTCCTGGACAATGATAAAGGGGTAATTGTTTCTTGTGGCATAAACCATAAATATGGTGAGATAGATCCTTACTGGATGGCAGCTTCGGCTATTGATGAGGCGTTAAGGCAGATTATCGCTGTAGGAGGCAATCTGAATCATGTTGCATTGCTGGATAATTTCTGCTGGGGAGATGTTAGCAAACCTGATGTGCTGGGGGCACTGGTAAGAGCAGCACAGGCTTGTTACGACATGTCTGTTGCTTATCAAACGCCTTTTATCTCTGGTAAAGATAGTCTCTATAATGAGTTCGAAGCCGATGGTAAAATAATTTCAATTCCTCACACATTACTGATTTCTGCTGTTGCCGTGATGCAAGATGTGAAACGAGCAATATCAATGGATTCTAAAACGACGGGTGGATTTATTTATATTGCTGGTGCAACTTACAACGAGTTAGGTGGATCAGAGTATTTCAGAAGCCGAGGATTTATTGGTAATAGCGTGCCTAAAGTGATACCAAGTCAGGCTAAAAAACTTATGGATAAGCTTAGCGAAGCTACTGCGAAAGGGCTGGTTTTAGCTTGCCACGATTGTAGTGAAGGTGGTATAGGAGTTGCTCTAGCTGAGATGGCTTTTGCTGGAGGCTTGGGAGCCGTGGTTCAACTGCAGTCAATACCGTTAGGAGAATCAATAGATAGAAATGACTTTGTACTATTTTCGGAATCGAACAGTAGATTTCTGGTGGAGGTATCACCTGATAAGAAGACCGAATTTGAAAGGGTTATGAACGGGTCAGAATTGGCCATGATTGGCAGATTCACCGCTAACAAAGTCTTGGAGATATTTGGACTAAATGGGAGAAAGGTGATCGATACATCTATCAATAAACTCAAGGAGGCTTGGCAAAAACCAATCAGATGGTAGGAAATAGATGACCATGGTAAGAGTGCTTATACTGCGGAGCTCAGGTACAAACTGTGATAATGAAACAGCCTTTGCTTTTCATGAAGCAGGGGCAACTCCATCCTTAGTCCATATTGGTGAATTGATTCGCGGTAAAGAAAGTCTTTCTAATTACCAGATAATGGTTATACCGGGCGGTTTTACTTATGGGGATGATGTATCAGCTGGTAAAGTGCTGGCTAATGAGCTCAGGCTAAGACTATACAAGGATGTCAAAAAATTCATAGCTGTGGGTGGATTAATACTGGGGATTTGTAATGGTTTTCAGGTATTGGTAAAAGCTGGTGTTTTGCCAGGACCTCTAAATAATTCGCAATCGCTAATCACACTTGCCTCAAATGATTCAGGAAAATTTGAATGCCGCTGGGTTCATTTGAAAGTGAACCCAGAAAGCCAATGCGTGTTTACCAGAGGTATTGAACATCTATATCTTCCCTCCGCTCACGCTGAAGGTAAGGTAATTGTTAGCCCTGGACTATTATCGTCACTAGATGTAGTGCTTAAGTATACCGATGAAAATGGTAGTAAAACACCAGGTTATCCTCATAATCCAAATGGATCAACAGCTAATATCGCTGGTATCAGCGACACTTCAGGTCGTATTTTTGCCTTGATGCCACATCCTGAAAGATACATCAGGGAAATACAACATCCCCAATGGATGAGACGCAGGACTGATGGATATGGTGATGGTTTTCAGATCTTTTTGAATGCGGTACAGTGGGCTAAAAGCCTGTAAATTGTTCTTTAT
>JAUVYX010000244.1 GCA_030602865.1 Dehalococcoidia bacterium
AATCGTCTACCGAAACTAGATGCGCGTCGTAATATCCGCCGCAGAACATATCCCCTTCCTTCATTTGAGGGTAAAACACCATCGCCGATAAGAAAGGCAATACTTCTGCTATGTTCAGCAACAACCCTGATGGCACGGTCATCGTCATCATTGTCAGTATATTTTTTACCGGCTATGTGGCAAACAAGCTCAACAAGTGGCAGGAAAAGGTCTGTTTCGTAAACTGAATATTTGCCCTGCGTAACCATGGCAACCCTTTCCATTCCCATACCGGTATCTATATTTGGCTTAGCCAGAGGGCTGCGTTTTCCATCGACATCCTGGTTATATTGAGTAAAGACCAGGTTCCAGATTTCGCAAAAACGACCACAGTCGCAATTGGGTCCACATTCCGGTCTGCCGCAGCCAACTTCTTTGCCCAAATCATAATGTATTTCACTGCATGGCCCGCATGGACCAGAGTTACCCGCAGGCCCCCAGAAATTGTGTTCTTCCCCAAAGCGCAATATTCTTCCAGCAGAAACCCCTGTTTTCTGCCAGTATTCTTCTGCCTCATCATCATCCAGAAAAATCGTTACCCATAAACGTTCCTCCGGCATTTCAAGATATCGTGTGACAAATTCCCATGCCCAGGCAATAGCCTCCTTCTTAAAATAGTCACCAATGCTGAAATTTCCCAACATCTCGAAGAAGGTAAGATGCTGTGAATCCCCAACAACCTCTATGTCGGTGGTACGGAAGCATTTCTGGCAGGAGCTTAGTTTCGGATGGGGTGGCCTCTCCAGGCCCAGATAATAAGCTTTAAACTGCGCCATACCAGCAGAGGTCAATAATAATGTAGGGTCACCCCGAGGAACTAAAGAAGCACTGGATATAACTTTATGGTCTCTCTCTTCAAAGAATTTTAGGAAAAGTTTCCGGAGTTCATCACCGTTCACTGATATATCACCTCGTTTGGTTTTGCAGAATAAAAAAATGGCCGTTGTTCGAAAATGAACGGCAGCATGGTAGCACAGGAACCATAAGGAAGCAATCCGTAGCAGCTAACATGAGGCTCATACCATATTATTTTCAACCTGCCCTGCCAATACTTAAAATCATAAATTCAAGGGCAGACTGATTATCAAGATACTTTCCACTTTTAATAGCCATGTCGGTTTGTATCAGCTCTGCATAAGCTCTGCTGACCTGACTAAAATTATACGACCTTGCCTGTTTGAGTGTTTTCTCCAGTGGATAACCTGACACTCCCAACTTGTTCTGTATCTGCCACCTTGACAAACCGGGGTCGAGTTCCAGAGCTTGCGCTATCAGGCGAAACTGCCGAGTTATCATGGATAGTACATAAGCAGGAGAAGAACCTGACTGATACATCTGATAAAGCATCCGCTGTGCTACCTTGCTCTTGCCCTCAACAATCGCATCTACCAGCAGAAAGATGTTGCTCTCCCTGCTGTAGTCTGCCAAATCCGCTACATCTTTTTCATTGATTTTACGTCCCTGCACATATAGCACTAGCTGTTGAATTTCATTCTTCATGCTCCAAAGATTGCTGCCTATGAGTTCAATTAACAGAGTGACCGCTCCATCGGATATATCCGCAGATTCCTCAGATACCCGACGCTGCACCCAGTCTCTCAAATCTCGCCATTTGAGCAGAGGGAACACCTTGACTACTGCTGCTGACTTTAGTTCCTTCAGCAATGGCTCAAGTTTTTTCAGTATTGGATTCCTGCCTTTTATCTCAGCATCAACCAATATCAATACAGTGCTCTGTGGCATTTCCCTGATAATTTCCGCCAAATTCTTCCACTCCTTCAATCTCTTTCCTGCTCTACCGGTATCGGCGTTGGCAGACTGCTGTTTTTCTCGTTTGGGCTCAAACTGCCCCAACAGGCCATCAACTATAATCAGTCGATAAGGTGACAGAAAAGGCATAGCATAGCAGTTATTTTTTAGTTCATTCTCAGTTAGCTTTCCGCCATTCAGCCTGCTGGTATTTACTTCCAGCATCTCAGGGTCACCCAGCCCTTCCTTTATTTGATTAATATACTGGCCCAGGGAAAAATCGTCCAAACCATACAAAATATAGAACATCGAAGAGTATTTTAGCATAGAGCCAGCATCAGCATACGGAAGTTTGGGACGAAAAAATATGCTAAACTAAGAGAATGAAAGTCGCTATAATTGGAATGGCAAAGAGCGGCAAAACAACCATATTTAATACCCTGACAAAAGGTAATGCAGAGGTCACTGCTTATTCTTCTTCCCTGCACCCCAATATTGGTATTGCCAAGGTACCCGATCCTCGTCTTATTGCTTTAACTGAAACATTTCATCCCAAAAAGTCAACTCCCGCTGAAGTAAATTATGTCGATATTGGTGCTTCATTAAAAGCTGTCAGCAATAAAGGAGAAATAACAGGAGAAGTCCTTAATTACCTTACTACTGCCGATGCCCTGCTTCAGGTAGTGCGAACTTTCGAGGATAAAAATATAGTTCATGCTGAAGGCAACATAGATGCGGAGAGAGATATAAGCACAATGGACCTGGAGCTTG
>JAUVYX010000166.1 GCA_030602865.1 Dehalococcoidia bacterium
ATTCACTGGAAATAATAGGGACTGCTATTGAACGGGGAGTGAATTTCTTTGATGCTGCTGATATGTATGTATCAGGTAAAGCTGAGGAGATTCTGGGGAAGGCAATTAAAGGGAAGCGGGATTCTGTAGTGGTGGCAACCAAAGTAGGGCACTGGCTGAAAATGAAGGATAATGTCAGGGTAGAGGCGGTTGATGTTGCGGGAAAACCAACACCATATTCAGCCTGGGAAGGTGGTGGTGAGGCTGGCCCCAATGACATGGGACTTTCCCGTAAGCATATCATGCAGGGCGTCGAGGCCAGCCTGCGGCGCCTGGATACAGACTATTTGGACATTTACTACTGCCACATGCCTGACTTCGATACGCCTTTGGAGGAGACGCTACGTGCTTTGGATGACCTGGTTCACCAGGGTAAGGTGCGCTATATCGGGTGTTCTAATTACTTGGCCTGGCGGTTGTGCAAGGCGCTTGGGGTGAGTGCTCTTCATAACCTGGAACGATTTGAGTGCGTTCAACCTCCGTATAATCTGCTCGCCAGAGACATCGAATACGAGTTGGTGCCGCTCTGTGACAGCGAAGGCGTTGGCATGTGCGTGTACAGTCCTATGGCTGCTGGTTTTCTAAGTGGTAAATATGATAAGGCAAAAGGCTCGATAGAAGGAGCAAGATTCTCTCTTGGACATCTGGGGCTCAGGTATAACCAGCAATACTGGGCAGACAGTAACTTCGAGGCGGTGGACAAACTCAAGCAGGTAGCCAGTTCACACGGGCGAAAGATGGCACAATTTGCCCTTGCATGGGTATTACAGCAAAGGGCAATTACATCGGTTGTCTGTGGCGCTTCCTCTCTGGCTCAGTTGGAACAGAACCTGGAGGCCACTGAAATAAAACTGTCTGAGGAGGAGCTCAAAGCCTGTGATGAAGTTTGGAGCGTTTTAAGGCCGTTCAGGTTCTTTTACGGTCGCTAGACTTCAACATTTTGTCAATAGAAATAGCAGGGTCTCCCTCATAAACGAAGAAGAACTTTATTTCGGGGAGCCAGTTAAAGAAATCTTTTCAGATGGAGGCCCTCTGCTTTATCGTTACTATTGCAGATAAGCAGGATTTAAACTGAAGGATATATTTGTAGGAATTGAGGATTATTAAAGCAGTCCAAACAACAATTGACAGCGGGTTTGCCTTTTTTAAGAGACAGCAGCATGACTGGAAGGTAACCATGGGGAGAGCCTGCCTGGAAAGATTTACCTACCAAATGGTATTTCCCTATATCTCCGTCTACATTGTAGCCCTGGGTGCAACCGGGACACAACTGGGCATCGTGAATAGTATTGGAATAGGGGTTGCCGGTCTGCTCAGCCCACTGATAGGATGGGTGATAGATAGCATTGGAGTCAAAAAGATATACCTGCTCGGTATATCTTTCCTTATCATCTCATATATGACCTATGCGTTGGCCTGGAATTGGGCAGTTATTATCATTGCTATGGTAGCGTACTGGCTTGGATTTAACATGTCTGGCCATAGTTGCTCCGTGGTGTGTGGTAATTCTCTGGCGAATGAGGACCGCGCAACCGGTATGAGTTTCTGTGAGACTCTGGCAGCGGGGTTGTTGGGCGTCATTGGCCCTATACTAGGGGCCTTTATTGTTACGAGGTTTGGTGGCGTCAGCGTGAGTGGTATCAGGCCCCTCTTCTTCATCAGCCTGGCAGGAGCTGTTGTCTCTTTTCTGCTTATCTATACACAGTTGTCTAACAGGAAATGTGGATACCAGAATGAAAAAGCAGATAGTTTTATTACTGGGCTTTCGCAAGTATTCAAGCATGGCAGAGCACTGAAGCGCATGCTGGTTATTACCTCTTTGACTTTCCTGCCAATGGGCATGGTACTGCCTTTCGCCCAGGTTTTTGCCCATGAGGTCAAAGGAGCTGATCAGTATATACTGGGAGCAATGGTCGCTGGCTTTGCGCTGAGTCCACTGCTAACGGGGATTCCACTGGGCAGGCTGGCTGACAGGATAGGCCGAAAAAAGGTCCTGTATCTGGCAGCACCTCTCTTCTGGGCTTCTAATTTAATACTCATCTGGGCACCAAGCCATGCTTTTCTGATTGTGGCTGGTGTTCTGCAGGGATTTATCTTCGTAAATATGGTTCTTACCGGTGCGATGGCTTTTGAACTCGTTCCAGCGGAACATATGGGACGGTGGGTTGGTTTTATACGTTTCTTCCGCATGTTACTGGCTGCAGGGGCAGCCTTTCTGGCAGGGTTTGTCTGGGACAGTCTTGGGCCACACTATATCTTTCTGATCGTTATCGGACTGGATGTTCTTGTGCGGATTCCTCTTCTCATCAGCATGCCGGAGACATTGAAATTGCAGAAGCAGTGAGAGTAACATTGATTATGCTGAAATATAGATAGAACGGGAAGGCAAAGCTATGGCGAAGGTATTGGTTTTTGGCAGTATTAATATGGACCTTGTCACTTATGTGGATGCCCTTCCGATGAGGGGGGAAACGGTCACCGGAGCTAAATTTCAATCATTTCCCGGAGGAAAAGGTGCCAATCAGGCTGTAGCTGCGGCACGAGCAGGAGCACATGTTGAAATGTATGGCTGTGTGGGTGATGACTCTATAGGGCAGGAATGTTTGCAGAATCTTCAGGTTGCTGGAATTGACACCCATGCTGTTCTTGTAAAAACGGAGGAGCATTCGGGCATCGCACAGATTATGGTGGATGCACAAGGGGAAAATATCATCGCTGTTGCCCCCGGGGCCAATTTTCTGTTCACTCCTGGCGATATTGTTATCACTGAACGGGATGTGGATGAAAAGGTAATAGCGCTGTTTCAAAACGAGATTCCACAGGCTACCACGGAGGCTGTGATACAAAGTTGCCGGAGACATGGTATCTCTGTAGTGTGGAATACGGCACCAGCCTGTAAGAGCAGGCCATCCAGAGAAACTATGGAGGCAGTTGATTACCTCATCTGCAATCGTGTTGAGCTCAGAACTCTTATTGGTGTTGGGGGTGACAATGAAACCCTCGCTATCAAGCTTCTGGAATGGGGTGTGCAAAATGTCATCGTCACGCTAGGAGAGGAAGGAGCGCTACTTGTTAATGAAGAAGGCGTATGGTGCCAGGATGCCTTTCCCATCAGCCCTGTGGATACTGTTGGTGCCGGGGATTGCTTTTGTGGGGTCTTTGCCTGTTCGCTTGCATTTGAGACGCCAGCAAGGAAAGCACTGCGCAGTGCTTCGGCGGCGGCTGCTCTATCCATCGCAGCCAGAGGAGCCCAGACATCAATGCCTACTGCTGATCAAATAGAGGAGTTCCTTTTACAGGTTAACTGAAAGAGAGGCTGGCATCGTAATGGGGAGATCCTGCAGTAGGGATATGCTGAGAGGCTGGTATAATGGGAGAAGCTTCCATGTGTCAGAGAAAACTATTATGATCGGGAGGTGCACATAGTTCTTAAAGGCAGAAACTTTTTCTACGGCTGGATAATTGTCGCTGTAGGCTTCCTGGCACTGGCT
>JAUVYX010000190.1 GCA_030602865.1 Dehalococcoidia bacterium
GTTCACTACCGTATTCAGCCTTCGTAAAGGATCCCATTTTTACAAATTGCTTTCTCAGCGGACAAAGATCAGGATATTCACACCAGACACATAAACCAGATTCCTTCGGAGGATAATCTTGTGTTGACTCAATCTCATCAATCAGCCTCATGGTATTCCAAGCCAGTTCAGAGATAGCTTCCGGACTGCGTGACGAGACCAACTCCGTGTCAAAAGAGAGATAATGCCAAATGAGTCTAATATCCTTAAAATCAGGCCATTTCTGTTGAACACCTATCTGATACAGCGCAAGTTGCCTTTCGGCATCCACCTCAGTCTGCCTTGGTAGATTTGCTGATGTTTTATAATCATGAATCTGAACAATTCCATCCGGAGTTCTTGATAGACGATCAATATAACCAATCATACGATATTTATGTGTATCATCCAGAAAAAAGCTAACTGGCAACTCAGTATCTATAGTTAAATCTGAACTAAATGGTGAATAATGATGGTAATAGTTACCAATCATTTCTTCTCCATGTGATTTATAATATTCTTGGGTTTTGTTCTGCTTCACTATCATTATTGAATCATTCCAGCGATTCCTCCAGAGATTATTAAAGTGGTCCAGCAGTCCATCCAAATCTTTGCCTCTACCAAATCTGTAGTCGTCATAGCACTTCTTCAGAGTCACATGAACAATCGTACCCAAGAATCTCTCAGCAGTTTCAAGTTCCCTCTTAATCCTGTCACGATAGCGCAGCTTATATTTCAGAGGACATTGCTCATATGTCCCAAGTAACGAATTAGAGTAAGCTGCCATATTTATTCCTGCTCATTATATTGTTATTATGTCTTATACTTAGGAATACTGAACATAAGCATAATCACACTGGATAGATTTCGCTTAGACATTTCCTTAAAGCCCCCAAGTTCACCACATCCTCCTCATTATATTTCAATAATTTGAGAAGAGACTCTTGGTCCCCAAATTCTTTATATTTCTGCCACAGCACGGTAGCTTCAAAGCCATCTACATCTTGAATCTCCCTATAAATGCCCAGTTTCCTTTCAACTGCTTTGAATCCACCATATAAATTGTTTCGCCAACAATCATACATCAGATCATGATGATAAATTTTAGCCTCAAGATTAATTTTTAAATATCTATTTATAAAAGGAATATCAAATCGACTACCGTTATAAGTATAGATTGTATTTACGCCTTCAAGAGCCGAAAGAAGTTTATCCTTGGTAACTTGTGCGCCTACTAATTGAATTAACTCACTATCTGCACCTTTACAACGGTAAATGCCAATAACTGTTATGTAATTATAAAACCGCGATAGTCCCGTTGTTTCGATATCAAGACAGGCATCAATCATTTGCTTTATAACTCCCCAATCCCATTATTAGCATAGCATATACCAGCAGTTACCTAGTTATCACAATTATAGAAGAATATCCTGCCTGTTTATTAAATAGAGCTATTTGAATATGCGATTTTATGGTTGTTCAATTATTCCTACTTATGCAGTTCTCCACTGCATAAGACTTCCTCCAAATAAAACATAAATCCCTGTGAGATTCGCCAACTGTAGGCTATACTATCGACTGCAATAAAATTCCGATGCACAAATTTATAGATAATAAAAGCCTGAAAATCAGTCCGCCAACAGCAACGGTGTCCATAATAAAAGTGGCTGACTACAAATACACGCAGGTTCATAATGCCGTAAAGAAAAGCGTTGAATTAATAGGTGGACTTAATGGCATTATCAAGCCAGGAAGTAAAGTCTTCGTAAAAATAAATCACCTGTCTCCTCCAACTCCGGCAGAGAGAGGGATCGTCACGCATCCAATCTTCGTAGAAGCTGTGCTTAGATTATTGAAGGGGCTCGATGCGGATATCATCGTAGGTGATGATATCTCTTTCAATAAAGTAGATAGCTTTAGTATCTCAGGATTTCGGCAGATGTGCGAAAGAATTGGTGTTAGACTGATTAATTTGAGAGAAGGAGGATTTGTTGAGGTTAAATGTCACGGACACTCCCTTAACACTGTTTACCTTTCCAGAATTGTCCTGAATGCTGATATAGTAGTTAATCTACCAAAATTTAAGACACATTCATTAACCATTTTCACTGGGGGTGTAAAGAACATGTATGGTGTAATTCCTGGCAGTTTCCGCAGCAGATTCCATGGGGAATATTCGAATAGCAATGAATTTTGTCAGGTACTGGTAGATGTTTATTCCGCCATTAAGCCGCAACTGACTATTATGGATGCGATAGTAGCGATGGAAGGTGAAGGACCAGCAGCAGGTAAATTAAGGAAGCTAGGTATCGTGCTAGCCAGTCGGGACGCAGTAGCTCTCGACGCTATAGCAACAAGCATAGTCGGCTTGAATCCAAAACATATCCTTACAACACAATTCTGTAACAGCAGAGAGCTTGGAATAGGGAATTTGGATTGCATAGAAGTAGTCGGTGAAAATATAGCCGATGTAGCTGTATCAAACTTCAAGCCACCCCGGGCCATTACCAATCTATTCATAAGCAGCATTCCAGGTTTTCTTCCCAGATTTCTTATGAACCAGCTGGCCATGAGCCCTCACGTAACAGAGAAGAACTGCACGGGTTGCATTGAATGTAAGAATATTTGCCCAACAGGTGCCATCACAATAATAAAATATAAAGCTATAATCAATAAAGGAGATTGTATAGGTTGTATGTGTTGTCACGAGGTATGCCGCTTTCATGCTATTGCTCCACGACATTCAATCACAGGAACCATCATCCGCCTGGGTATCATTATCATAAATGCATTGAGGCCACTTTCTGCTCGATGAAATCACCTGGAATGTAATCGCGTTTGGCAATACTGCTTAAAAGATTTAAGTTGTATCGGTTCTTTGAAAAGACTTGATTGTGATGCTAATAATATACAATATTGAATGATCCTTCTTAAAAATCGACAGGAGGTTAGACATGGGACAATTAGATGGTAAAGTAGCCTTGGTCACGGGGTCCAGCAGAGGTATTGGCAAGGGGATTGCTCTTGGTCTGGCAGGTGAGGGTGCGAACCTGATATTGGCATCACGTAATATCGATGGTTTGCAAGTAACCAAGGCTGCTGCGGTCGCTATGGGTGTGCAGGTAGAGGCAGTACCTACAGATGTCTGCAGTGAAAAACAGATAGAAGCCTTGTTTTCCAGAACAATGGAGCGCTTCAATAGACTTGATATACTAG
>JAUVYX010000156.1 GCA_030602865.1 Dehalococcoidia bacterium
AAGGGCCTGCCGGCACCGAAGTTGCTATGTCTGGTTTCGGCTGGGATGAGAAAGACTCTGACTTTGAGATATGGTTCATACTGGATACAGGAGAACCATCCGCTTCAACGCTGGCTGACCTTGAAGAAGGCGAAGACTACGTGGTAGCATGGTCTGCCGACGACGCCGGTACTGACGTCGAGATTGACGACGACATCGAGCACCAGGGAACATGGAAAGAGGCAATCACCTTCACCATACCAGAAGCCAGCCAGGGAGAACACTGGGTTTATGCCGTTGGCGATGAGAACGACGATGTCGCCGACTATAAAATCAAGGGTGCCCCATTTGAGGTAACGGCTGGTATAAGCAGCGATGTCAAAAGCGGCGTTCCCGGTACCGAGGTAACCGTATCAGGTAGTGGCTTTGTCAGTGAAGAAGAGGGTATAGAGATATTCTTCGACGGCGATAAAATAGTAAACGCCTTCACAGCAGATGAAGATGGCTGCTGGGAGAAGTCCTTTAAAGTCCCCACCACAGGTGCAGGTACCTATACAATAACAGTCGAGGGAGATGACACAGATGAAAGCGACCTCGACGAACTGGAATTCGAGATAAAATCAACACTCTCCATGACACCCACGGAGGGGGACATTGGTACAATAATAAACATCAGCGGCACCGGCCTGCCTGGTAATACTGCTGTAACCGTTACCTATGATGGTGCCACCGTAAAAAGCGTCAGCACCGATGCCAATGGAAACCTGCCAGCAATCAGCTTTCCTGCTACTCATACCCAAAGCACACATAAGGCATCCCAAACCGTTGTCGTTAGCTACGGCTCTACCTCAAAAAGCTATACCTTCACCATGGAGTCGACGGCCCCCGCTGTTCCTGCTTTGAAGGCACCAGCCGATGCCGACCGCCTGAGTTTTGTGAAAAAAGTAACCCCTGAGTTGGAATGGTCGGCAGTAACAGACCCAAGTGGATTGAGCTATGAGCTGCAATTGGCAGAAAACCCCGAATTCATGCCAGTGCTGGTCTCGAAGACTGGATTAACCAGTACCAGCTTCAGCCTGACTAAAGCCGATAGTCTTGGGTACGGTAACTATTACTGGAGAGTAAAAGCCATCGACGGAGCAATGAACGACAGTGGCTGGAGCGCTACCTCCTCCTTCAAGTCCGGTCTGCTGCCCTTATGGGCGTTCATCACTATTATTTCCCTGGTAGTAGTCCTTTTCTCCTTCCTTATCTTCGTACTGGTGAGGAGAGGCAGAGATATTTACGACTAATAACAAGTAAGATACAAATTAAAAGTCAGGAGGCAAAAAATGAAATTAACGGTCATCGGGTTAGGACAATGCGGTTCCAGAATTGCTGACCAGTTTGCCAGACTCGACCGCAAGGCACAGGTTGAGCGGAGGACACACATAGCTCCGAATGTCTTTGCAGTAAACACAGACCAGGCAGACCTGACAGGACTGAGATATATCAAGAAAGATTACCTGCACCGCATCATCATTGGTTTGCGCCAGACGCTGGGACATGGAGTAGGCAAGATAAACGAACTGGGGGCGGAACTTGCCAGGGAAGATGGGGATAAAATGATCGATGCAATGAAAGCGGAGGCAGGCATATATGAAAGCCATGCCTTTCTGCTGGTGGCTGGAACTGCGGGCGGAACTGGCTCAGGAGCGATACCGATACTGGCTCAGATGATCAAGGAACGTTACCTCTCCAAGCCGATTTATGCCCTCGTTGTCCTGCCATTTGAACATGAGATTAACAGTGAGGCCAGAAGCGTGTTTAACACGGCTACCTGCCTGAAATCCATCTATGAAGTGGTAGACGCGGTATTTCTGGCTGACAATCAACGCTATGTTAGAAAAGATGCCAGCCTGATTAACAACATCGACAAAATAAACAAGGCAATCGCCGCACCATTCTATGACCTGATGTGCGCTGGTGAAGTAACCAAACACAAACACGTGGGAGCAAGAACCATTGACGCCGGAGACCTGATTGCCACAATAGAAGGTTGGACAGCCCTCGGACTCGGTAGAACCGAACTTCCCTCATTACGCTTTCCCTGGGAAGTAAGAAAGAAACATTTTCGGGAGAAGGCTATTGAGAGTTTTAGAGGTTCACAGGCACTTGACGCTTCGGTAAGCGACCTATCCGTTGGTTGCGACCCCAAGGACTCCAGCAAGATTATCTACGCCATATCTGGTCCCCCAAAAGAGATGAACATGGATATGGTTAAGAGCATCAGCGAGTACTTGAAAGAAATCGCTCCCAACGCCCTGATCAGAGGTGGTGATTTTCCTGGGGAGAAACACTTCATCGATGTCACTCTTGTACTATCCCAGTTGTCCTCGGTGCCCAAGATAGAGATGTTCTACCAGAAAGCACTACAGTATGCGACTGACAACAAGGTACAGATACAGGAAGTGCGAAATAAGATTCAGGCGCTTACTGACCTTGGTAAGGGTTTGCCTAGCCTATAATAAGATAAGAACCCTTTCATCCGCTTCTCCTACCCCTGAAGAGGATAGGAGAAGCGGATGTTTATATTTCTTTTTTCGCAGAAATGATAAAGGCGAGAATACTCCATTCAATGACAATGGAGGGAAGAGCTTGCTTGACTGCTGTGTTATGCAATAAACTTCAGAACAGTGGCAATAATCCAGCCAAGAATAGCACAGGCAGGGAAGGTGACAATCCATGTCATTACGCTTGTCCTGGCTATCCCCCATCTTACCGCAGAAAGACGCCTGGTAGAAACAACCCCCATAATAGCAGTTCTGGCACAATGAGTTGTACTCACAGGGATACCAAAATGAGAGGCAGCTTCAATAACAGAAGCCGCTGCTGCATTCGCTGCGAATCCCTGAACAGGCTGTAGCCTGGTCATCTTTAACCCCATGGTCCCGATAACTCTCCATCCTCCCACAGCAGTACCCAGACTAATTGCAGTAGCAGAAATAATTACAGCCCAGAAAGGTATAATAAATTGTCCACTGCCGCTATAGGCCATTAGTGCCATGGCAATCAGGCCTATAGGCATCTGTCCATCATTCTGGCCATGACTATATGCGAGTAAGGCAGATGAAATAATTTGGAAATTCCTAAATGGGATCCGCATTTTTTCAGGAGCAGTGTTCCTGAAAATCCACATTATTGCCACCATCACCAGGAAACCTCCTGCAAAGCCAAGTAGCGGAGCAATACCAACGGCAGAAACAACCCTCCCCAGTACTGTCCACACGATGATATTACTACCACCAGTGGCAATACCAGCACCAACCAAACCCGCTACCAGCCCATGTGTCAGGCTGATAGGCATTCCATGATAGGTAGCCAGTACAGCCCATATAACTATAGCCCCTGCACCAGCCATTACAATGCTCATATTAAGGAATTCTGCATCTACTATACCTTTGCCGATAGTTATTGCTACTGCCGTACCAGTGGCCGCTCCCAGGAACTCACAACAGGCAGCCATTATCACAGCCGACCGTGCTGACAGGGAGCGCGTGCCAATCACCGTGGCTATGGAGTTTGCGGCATCGTTGAAACCATTGGCGATACCGAAGCCAACAGCAACAGCAATAACACCAATTAAAAAAGGCAGGGAATT
>JAUVYX010000237.1 GCA_030602865.1 Dehalococcoidia bacterium
CACTGAAAGATTTGCTTTCAGTGACTGCTAACTCGGCTTCATCCATGTTACGGCCCCGCTCTTCAGCTATAGTTCTCATCCATTTAGCGGCGAAGGTGGTTATCTTTTCCATTTGATATTCTGGTATTTCCTCTTCCCCTGCGCTAACCGGGTGTGCGGCACCAATGGTAGTGCCCGGCATCATCGCTGCTATGTGAGCAGATAGGGTGATAAATGTTCCTGCTGAGGCAGCCCACGACCCTTTGGGGGTGATATAAACTATAATAGGAACATCAGCATTCATGATTCGTTGAACTATATCTTCTGTCGTTGTAAGTAGTCCACCAGGAGTATTCAACTCGATGATAACGCAGGAAGTTGCGTTATCGTCTTCTGCCCTGCTTATGCCCCGATCTATATAATCTGCAACCACCGGCAAGATGGTGCCCTCTACATGCAGGACAACAACATCTGAGCCATAAGCTTGAACTGTGCTTCTACTTAATCCAATTGTTATGGCTAATAGCGTTACGACATATAGAAATAATCTGGGCAACCTTCGAAGCATATTTATTACCTCAATCCAATTATCGAATTATAGACTATGATTATTAAATCAACAAACAGTAGCATTGAAGGCAAGCATAGCTTAGTGTAGAATAAAAGCGTCGGAGTGTAATAAAAGATGAAAAATCAGAAATGTAAAGGAATGAAAGATTTTCTTCCGGTGGAGATGTCAGCTTTTCGGCGTATTGAAAAGTTGTTTTTAGACTGCTGTCATAAGTATGGATATCAAGAAGTAAGAACTCCAACGCTAGAATATCTTCATTTGTTCACTGCAACTGGGACATTAACTCCAAGTATGCTAAATAAGGTGTATTCATTTCTCGATTGGGATGGATGGAGTGGGGAGAGAGTAGTTTTACGACCAGATGGAACCATTCCCATAACCAGGCTTTATGTTGATAAGTTTAATACACTTATGACTGCCAAGCTTTGTTACGTAACAAACATTTTTGCTTTTGAGGCAACAGGTCAGGAAAATAGAGAACGCTGGCAATGCGGAGCTGAGTTTATAGGCGGAACAAAACTGGCTGCTGATGTTGAGATAATATATCTAGCTAAGGACGTAACAGAAAAGATAGGTATTAATAATATCAAAGTACAGTTGTCACACGCTGGTTTAGTCAAAGCGTTGATCAAAGAAATAGCCTTAAATCCTGGGGAAGAAACTAGCTTGATGGATAATATACTTGACGGTAATTGGCAAGCTTTAATTAGAAAGGGAGAAGGGGAGACAGGAAAATTTATTCCATTACTTTTAAGTTTAAAAGGGAAATCGAGAGGATTTTTACAGAATGTTAAGGCATTGTATCCACAAGCTTCTCCAGAGCTTAAATCAAATATGGAAGACTTTATCAATATCACTGCACTGCTGGATGGTCTATCTTTTGATTATGAAATTGACATAACGGCAATACACAACTTTGAGTACTATACAGGAATGTGCTTTCAGCTACTGTCCGATGGTACTAAAATTGGTGGTGGAGGCAGGTATGATGACCTTATTCCACTTATGGATGGAGGGAACCGGCTCGCTTGTGGTTTTGCTCTCTATATCGACTCAATTTTAAAAACAGTCTCGCATGATGGAAGGGAGAGACAGGAGCAAACGATTCTAATTAAAGGCAATAAAACAATACCGGATAGGATAAAGGACTATTTTATTTTAGCAAAGAGTCTTCGGGGGGCAGGCTATTTTGTTGACATCAATTTTACTCAGAAAGAGCTATCAGAATACCACTGGGTTATATCAGCTTGCAGGGAAGATATGACCTCATATGACATATTTAATCAGAAACAGCAACAGCATTGGAATGCTATCTCACAAGCAGAGGTTTTAAAGGTTCTAGCCCAGTGAGTGGAATCTCCGAAACACAAGCGGACTATGTTAGGCTTGCTTTACCTAAGGGCAGGCTAATGTCAGCTACTGCAATATTACTTCAAAATATAGGACTTGGATTTAAGGACTATAAAGATAAAACAAGGCAGTATCGCCTTGAATCGGAATTGTTACCTCGACTTTCTGCAAAAATATTTCAGGAGAAAGATATTCCGGTGCAGGTATCTATTGGTAATTATGATCTGGGAATATGTGGGCTGGATTGGATTGAAGAACTTACAGCAAGATATCCAGCAAGTGACCTGATAAAAATATCAAGCTTGGATTATGGTGAAGGCAATGTCTATCTGGCGGCAAGCTATCAGTCAGATGTTGCAGCTAGCGATGATTTAAAAACCAAGCAATTCAATTGGTGTATTGCCAGTGAATACCCTAATTTGGCTCAAGCTTTTGCCTTGAAAGTGAGACTGAGAAATTTCAAAATATTTCCTGTTTGGGGAGCTAGTGAAGCCTATCCTCCTGAAAATGCTGATCTGGCGTTATTATGGGCAAAGAATAAAGAGATTCTGGAAGGTCATGGTCTAGTACCATTGAAAGAACTTATTTCTAGTGCTGCTTATCTGATTGGAAATAGGAAAAGCATTGAGAGCAAGGAGCTCAGCCAGATATTAAATTGTTTTAGTGGAAAATTTTTCTCCAAACCAGAAATATCAACACAGGAAACGATCAAAATAAAGAGGCCTGTTATCTCTCTCTCCAGTTGGCAATCAAAGGAAATCAAGCTGGCTTTGCCTGATGGGCATCAGCAAAAGCCTACATCTCAATTACTAAAAAAAGCTGG
>JAUVYX010000243.1 GCA_030602865.1 Dehalococcoidia bacterium
GTAACAATCCCAATTAAAACCAGGTTTTATTTCAGTGAAGATCCTCTGACTTGCACAATCAAGGCCAATACCAACCCTATCAACACCAATGTTTTTCAATTGCAGTAGTAATCCTTTATCCAGAGGGTTAATACAAACTGAGATAGGAAGGTCCGATATTTCTTTTATTGCCTTAACAAGAATAAACATATCGGCCACGAGGTCTGGGTATTTCAATGTCTGAATACAGATACGCTTCACATTATCAGCGCTTTTAATTCTATCCAGAACCGAATTGAAGTCAAACTCCGGCCAGGTAACCCGCGATAATAATTTCTTATCTGCCTTGCTATCCGCCGATTGAGTACAGAAGCGACACCTGCCAACACATAGTTCGCCCAACATGGTATAGACCGTTGAAGGCAGTACATCAGCCTTAACCGGTTTCAACCCTAAAATCATTGCCGATCCAACACTGAGCCGAATGTTTAAGCTATCCGTTTGGATATTATCCTCTAGCTTCATTCTTTGTTTTAAAAGTAACTTCAGGATGTTTCAAAGTTACGGGAGAAATACCGAATTGCTTTAAAGCATCCACTATAGTATCTACTGGAAGACCCATAACGTTAAAGTAATCGCCTTCAATTCTGTCGATGATAGCAGCCCCAAGACCCTGTATAGCATATGCTCCAGCTTTACCCATCGACTCCTGAGTTTCAACATAGGCATCGATCTCTTCTAAAGTTAAGTTCTTAATGTATACTTTTGTTTCAACTGATTGCGACACGATTTTGTCAGTACTTGCATCCATGATAGTGAAACCTGTTATCACAGAATGTGACCTTCCATTTAATTCTGTGAGTATTTCTTTTGCTTCAGTCAAAGAATTTGGCTTGCCAATGATGCGTTCACCTAAAACAACAAACGTATCTGCTGCAATGATTATTGCACTTTTATTTTTACTGCCAACTGTTCTTGCCTTACGAACAGATAACGACTTAGCTAATTCTAATGGTTCCTGCTGGTCGTCAATTTCCTCTTGGCAATAGCTGGGCTCAACATCAAATTGCAGGCCAAGCTGCTCCAGCAATTCTTTTCTTCTAGGAGAAGCCGAGGCCAATATTATTCTTTTCATATCTTGTAAGAATATTTTCCTGTCGATGTCTTCAACGTAATATTTAGTAAGCAGAAGTCGAGTTTGTATCAGATGGAAACAGCAATTCTAATTCTTCAACAATTCTGCGTTGTTCTTTCAACCGTGCTAAATATTCAGGATTTAGTCGCGCCTCATATCTCCTAAGCCTTTTATACATTCTCTCGATCTCAGCAGCTTTGACCTTTTCCTCCCTAGCTTTTATAGTTTCTGGAATCCTGCCAAACTGCTTACGCAAATGTATAATTCCCATAGGTATTCTGCTAACTTTCCCAATAGACGAAATGGTCAATTTACCAAGCCCCTCTAGAATACCAACAAATACCTTTGTACTTCTGTTAGTAGCTCTGGAGAAAGTTGAGCCAGTTGATGGCTGATAGAATCCATCTATCTTATCTGCAGATCCAAGGTTTATATTGCTTTGAACTCCAACATGGTTATGGATAGCTGATGTATTACTTGCCCTTCTCAGCCCCACTATTGTGCCACCAAACTCCTTATCAGCATCTACGTCGAAGTAAGGCGCCTTTATTACTTGTTCGCCACTCGTTGGCATTCCCTGCAAATTCTTCAAGTTATCAGTATGATGAGCAAGCCCAAGTGTCATCATTTGATCCTCTCTGGCAGCACTGCTTCTAATTCCACTATAATTACCTCGCGGGCATCCTGCTTTTGGTATATCTAATACCCCGAAAATAACTCCAACGACTTCATTGGTAGCTGGTTTTATTACTGGTGCACCATAGATTCCATTTGGCATAGGCATATTAAGTTCATATGTATAAGTCTGAACAAACCCAGGATGGCTATAATAGAACGACCTGGTGATATGTCCGTGTATAAGTCTAGGATTGAGTCGAGAGATCGATATTTGTCCCTCAGCGAATACTCCTTCTCCAGGAGAATATCCATACGCTATGACCTCTTCCCCCGATAATGCTTCTCTGGCAGAGATGCGAAGACCCTCATAAGCTAAATCTACCTGCGCTATAGCAAGATCCAGTCCTTCATTATGCCGCTCAATATTCAGAAGATTATGAATGGAATATCCGGAACCTTCTTTGAGCATTACGGCATATCGTTGTTTTTCATGAAGAGTATCACCCACACACTGCCAACAGGTTATAAAAATATTTGGAGCTACCAGGAAACCTGTACCGCGGAAAGAAACAGGTTTCGATGTATTGGATTCCGCTATAACAACAGGTAAGATGTTCCGCAGTATGCTATCAACACCAAACATAGCGCCCACCTCCAACAGAAGATAACTATGTTACAAATTAGTTTTCTTCAATAATAATTCGGCTGTTTACATCATAATCATATTTCAAACAGCCTCATTCTAAACTAATCTCTTTCTGTCTTCAAGCATCATAATTAATAAAATGTTGGGAGTTGAGGTTATTAGATACTGTTTTCAAAATATAATGCA
>JAUVYX010000143.1 GCA_030602865.1 Dehalococcoidia bacterium
CCGTAAAGAATAAATTGGTTCACAGCCTTTAATAGAAAATGACAAAGGGGAAAGGAAAATTCCTTTTCCCCTTTGTTCTGTGAGCTAATCGGTCAGGAGGTTCTACTGAATGTCGCCAGACCAGTTTTTCCAATATCTGATATCCGGCATTACCCAGGGTAGTATTTATGCTCTCGTAGCACTGGGATTTACTATAATCTATGCCGTTACCAAGATTATCAATTTTGCACAGGGCGACTTCGTCATGCTGGGAGGGATGCTCTCCTTTGTCTTAATCAACGCGACTGGTATTCCCTTCATTCCTGCATTAATCCTCGCGGTGCTGTCCACAGCAGTGATCGGCACCGTATTGTATATGCTTGCTATCCGTCCTGCCAGGAAAGCATCGGTAGTGAGCTTGATAATTATCACCATCGGAGCATCCATCTTCATCCGCGGTATTGTCAGACAATTCCTTGGTGTGGATTCGGTACGTCCACCCTTTTTCAGCGGTGACGAATCCTTAATATTCATGGGAGCGATCATCAGGCCTCAGGCACTCTGGATAATCGGCACTACTATAGTGGTAACAGTTATCCTGCACCTGTTTTTATCCTATACCATGATGGGTAATGCCCTGAAGGCATCCGCAATCAGCAAGGTAGCAGCCGCTAAGGTAGGGATTGATACCAGAACTATGGCACTGTGCGCTTTCATCCTGGCTGCTACAATAGGCGGCATCAGCGGGATAGTTATGGCCCCACTAGCTCTCACCTCTTACAATGTAGGTGTTATGCTGGGGCTTAAGGGTTTTGTGTCAGCCTCCATCGGTGGTTTTAAAAGCCCTATTATCTCAGTTATCGGTGGTATAACCATCGGCGTTGTAGAGTCGCTTGCGGTAGGAATAAACTGGGGTCCCTTTACCTCTTCCTATAAGGATGCTATTGCCATCGTGGCCCTGTTATTTATATTACTAATTCGTTCAGGCAAGCTGGCAGCAGAGGAGAGAACAGCCTGATGTTACGGTGGATTAAAAATAAATGGGTTTACTTTGTTGCCGCCGCGCTATTGATAATTATTCCCTTCGACTGGTTTCTGGGAAAATATAATACTCTGCTGATTTTCATCGGTCTAAATACTATGGTTACCGTAGGACTTTGCCTGCTAATGGGCTATACGGGGCAAGTATCTCTCGGGCAGGCTGCATACTATGGAATCGGCGCCTACTTTTCAGCCATCCTGAGCAAGACATACGGTGTTGACCCATGGCTGGCAATGTTAATCGCCGCTATAATTACCGGTGCCTTTGCCTATAGTATCGGTTACTTTATCTTCCGGCTGAAAGGCAATTATCTCGCCATGGCTACCCTTGGCATTGGTATAATTATATGGATACTCTTTCGACAACTGAGCCAGTTCACCGGCGGTCCGGACGGCATGAGTGGCATTCCCTATCTTTCCATCGGCGGGTTTATCTTCGATACGCCATTCAAACGTTATTACCTTGTCTGGTTCTTTACTCTGACTATCCTGCTCATTTCGCAGAATATTATCAGATCACGAACCGGGAGAGCTTTGAGAGCGATTCACGGCAGTGAAGACGCGGCAGAGTCCATAGGCATCAACGTCGCACAGTTTAAGGTTAAGATTTTTGTATTGAGCGCTGTTTTTGCCTCTCTTTCCGGTAGCCTTTTTGTCCACCACCTCCGTTTTGTCAGCCCTCAACAATTCAACTTCCTGGCATCAGTAAAACTGGTAGTGATGGCGGTGATAGGCGGACTGGCCAGTATCTGGGGCGCTATCTTTGGCGCAGCCACCACTAACATACTCAGTGATGAACTGCTGCTCAATTTCGGTGAACTGGATATTATAATTTATGGATTGATACTTATGCTGGTGATGATATTCATGCCACAGGGATTGTTTGTAAAATTAAAGGAAATTATAGTTCTATGGCGTGTCAGGGCAGCAAAAAAGGATTAAGATTTGAGCGAATTCATATTACAAACTAAAGGTTTAAGTAAGTCTTTCGGGGGACTGCTCGCCGTTGATAAACTTGACATGGATATTGAAGAAGGTAGAATTACTGCGGTTATCGGCCCTAATGGAGCAGGAAAGACTACTTTGTTCAACCTTATTGCCGGAGTTTACTCAGCCACCAGCGGGGAGATAATCTTTCAAGGTAAACGAATTAACAGCGTACCGGCTCATAAAAGGGCTTCTCTTGGTATAGCGCGGACTTTTCAACATGCACTCCTCTTTGGAAATATGACCGTTCTTGAAAATATCATGGCCGGCCAGCATACACGCAGCCACTATGGTATTTTAGAAGCTGCCTTATGCCTGCCCAATGCTTATCGTGAGGAAAAGAAAATCTTCCTCGAGGCGACCAAATATCTTAACCTGGTAGGACTCGGCATGGAAAAAGACCAGGAAGCCTTGAGTTTACCACTTGGACGGCAGAAATTGCTGGCTATCGCTCGCGCGCTGGCTACTGAGCCAAAGCTTTTACTACTCGATGAGCCCGGCGCAGGACTGACTACTCTTGAGAAACGAGCCTTAAGCGACTTAATTCACCGCATGATAGATATAGGAATAACCGTACTGCTTGTTGAGCATGACATGCCGTTAGTCATGGGACTTGCCGAAAAGGTTATAGTGCTGGATAGCGGTCGAAAGATTGCAGAAGGTAGCGCAGCCCAAATTCAGAGAGACAAAAGAGTTATTGCAGTTTACCTCGGCGAGGAAGTGGAGGAATAATGCTAAGGGTTGAAAATGCAACCATAGCTAACGGTCGGGTTACAGCCGTAAGAGAGGCTTCTTTGCTGGTAAACGAAGGGGAAATTGTTACCCTGATTGGGAGCAATGGAGCGGGCAAGAGCACAATGTTCAACGCCATAGCCGGGTTTAGACCTTTACAGAGCGGTAGTATCTGGTTACACGACAAACAACTCAGCGGGCTTACCCCTCACCAAATGGTAGGACTCGGCTTAGCCTATGTTCCCGAAGGAAGACAACTCTTCGGCCCAATGACAGTAGCGGATAACCTGATTCTCGGAGCTTACTCCTGGTGCACCAGAAAACCATTCGGCACTCTAGGTTATGTCAGGTGGTTCATGCGCCAACCCTCAGTCCAGTCAAATCTAGAGATGGTGTTCCGTCTCTTCCCTATTCTAAAAGAACGCCAGAAGCAGAAGGCGGGTAGTCTCAGCGGCGGAGAACAGCAGATGCTGGCGATTGGTCAGGTATTGATGTCTTCACCAAAGATTATTTTGCTGGACGAGCCGTCTCTTGGACTGGCACCAACTTTAGTTAAGGATATACTGAAGCTTTTAGTTAAATTGAGAGATGATGGAATTACCATACTTCTTATCGAACAGGACGCTACGGCTGCTCTCAAAATCGCCGACAGGGGCTATGTTATGGAAAGGGGACGTATTACCATTGAGGGCACAGCCAGAGAACTTTTAGGCAATGACAAGGTGATACAAGCATACCTGGGTAAATCGGTTGGTTAGTATTGCATACCCATGGTAAAATGAAATTCAGTATAAGATATTTTTTATATCATTAAATTTGGAGGTAACAGGCAATGATTTGGAATGCCAAATATGAAACAATGCCCAGAAAGGAATTAGAGGAACTTCAACTGGAAAGGCTGAAGTGGCAAGTAGCCAGAGTCTACGATAAAATCCCTTTTTACCAGCAGGCATTCATGAAACTAGGCATAACCCCATCCAGCATTCGTTCGTTAGCTGACCTTGCCAGGTTGCCTTTCACCATTAAGCAGGACTTCCGTGATAACTATCCATTTGGGTTGCTTGCTGTTCCAATGGAACAGGTAGTTAGGCTTCATGCC